>NZ_JBFODS010000069.1:0-6208 GCF_040908445.1 Aeromonas sp. R10-2
GTCTGGCGCGTCTTGCTGTGAGCAGCCCGAATGGCGACCTTGAGTCGTTCATCTTCTTGTTGGCGCTGTGACGGTGGACGCTGGCGCCAGTGGTAGAAGCCCGCACGAGAGACCTCCAGCACACGACAGATAACGGAAATGGGATAGATGTCCTTTTGGTTGGCTATCCACGCGTACTTGGCAGTGACTCCTGAGCAAAGTACGCGGCGGCCTTTTTTATGATGTCGCGCTCCATGTTGGCTTGTGCGAGAGCTTTGCGTAGCCGGGCCACTTCAGCCTCCAGCTCGGCGACAGAACGCGCTCCGGGAATGGCCGATGTATCCTTTCCTCCTTTGGCTGCGACCACCCAGTTGCTCAGTGTGCCTTTGGCAATACCCAACCTTCTGGCGGCTTCAGCTTGGCCAAGGCCTTGCTCCAACACCAGTCGAACCGCCTCTGCCCGAAACTCTGGTGAATAGTGTTCTCTCGATTTCATTCAATACCCCCGATTGTCTCATCGTAACAATCGGGACTGTCTGTGAAAATCAGGATACCTCAGTGACTTCCAGCCGGGTCATGCCGCCAACGGGATTTGGGTCAGCGGTGGCCATCAGGGCATCAGTGCGCGGGTGGTGCGCCAGGGGACGGCTGGCGAGCAACAAGCGCCGACCATCACCCACCCGTTGGTGTGTGATGTGACGGCCGCCCGTGCCCAGGGGGTGGTGGGGCTGGCCAAGACCATGCCCAAGCGTACTCAGACCATCGAGCTGCCGTTGTCTGCTGATACCGGGCTGATCTTGCCGGGCGCATTGCTCGCAGTGGACGGTTGGAAGGGTTACAACCGGGGCGTCAGGGTCTCTGCTGCGCTGCAGAACAGGGCCATGACGGTGCGCCAGCAACTGAGTGTGGAGCGATTTGTATGAACCTGTTTAAGCGATTCCTTGAGCTGGTACCGGGCGCTGATCCCTTGCTGGTTGGTACCGTGACCGCAGTAGGTACCACGACCACCACTCTCAATACGTTGGCGGGCGGGGTGGTCACAGTTCGGGGCACCGGAGTAGCCATCGGCAAGAAGGCGTTTTACAGGGGAGGGGAGCTGGCAGGAGAGGCGCCGGATTTACCGACCTATGAGATAGAGGTTTAATGCCGGTTTAACGGGGTTATCAAACTCAGTGATTCCGGTGCCATCAAGTTTGATAAACTACTGGGCCGGTAGCTTTTCATTTTCCCCGCAATTCTTTTTCATTTTCGGCGGCGGGCTACAGATGTGCGGCTGTGAGTCCGGCTAGTACCGGGATGGCAACCTGATGATAAAGCCTGCGCGGTGATGCGCCTGATTTTTTTGCCAAAGGCCAGTTCAAGGGGGATATTGGAAAAAAAATCCAACCAGTTTGATATCGGTAAACAACATGGACATGGACAAATAAAAAGGGCCACCTCTTGCGAGGTGGCCCTTTCCAAACGTTTGGTGGAGCTGGGGGGATTTGAACCCCCGTCCAAAATTACTACATCCTTGGCACTACATGCTTAGTCACTCTTTACATTCGCCAACCCGCTGCGGAGAGACACGCCACGAATTGACTAGCTCGATTGGTTTTAATGCTTCCGCCCCGAGCAGGACTTCCACACGATCCTGTGAAGGATGACCTTCCGATTCCCTAGGACACAGGCAAGCTAGGGTAGAAGGGCTCTATGCAGGTTATTAAGCTGCTAGTGCGTAGTTTTCGTCGTTTGCGACTATTTTTTTGCGGTTTATTAACGAGGCCTACCGCACCTCGGCATGCACCTTGGGTTTCGTGAATCTTGTCGAATCCAGAATCAGCCCCAAGTTGTTAATTGCGATTGTACGCAAAAATGCTGTCATAGCAAGGCGTTGATACCCATTCCCTCTGACAGCCAGTCTGTTTGCCGATTTATTGTACGCAGCTGAGCCTGAAGAGCCAGCTGCGCCGGGGGAAGGTGAACCGGCGTTCTGATGCTGCCAGTCGCAGGTTAGCCGCGATGCTTGTTCTTCATGATGCGGGCTTTTTCCCGATCCCATTCGCGGGCCTTGGTATCTTCGCGCTTGTCGTGCTCTTTCTTGCCCTTCACCAGGCCGATCTCGACCTTGACCCAGCACTGTTTCCAGTAGAGGGCGAGAGGAACTATGGTGTAGCCCTGACGGGCGATCAGGCTTTCGAGCTTGTCGAGTTCACGACGGCTCAGCAGCAGTTTGCGGGTGCGGGTCGGGTCACATACCACATGGCTGGAGGCCGCTTGCAGTGGCAGGAAGCTGGAGCCGAACAGATAGGCCTCGCCATCGCGGAAGATGACATAGGCTTCGCTGATGTTGGCCTTGCCCGCCCGCAGGGATTTGACTTCCCACCCTTGCAGGGACAGACCCGCTTCGATCTTCTCTTCGATGAAGTATTCGTGGCGCGCGGTTCTGTTGAGTGCAATGGTGCTGGACCCGGCTTTGTTTTTACTGTTTTTTTTGCTCATGACGGGCGATTTCCGGCAATGACTAGGAGGCTCGTATTATACGTAGGCAGGGGCGGCTGTAAAACGCGCAGCAGGTCAAGTGGTGGCTTTCTGAGCGGTTTGGCTGAGGTTTTACCTCCACAACCCCAAACATGGTGATAAAATCGCGCCGATTGGATGAGGAAAAGCCATGCCCCGAATTACGCGCAGTGCCCTGGTGATGTTCAGTGCAGAACAGATGTTCAAGTTGGTTAACGATGTGGATGCCTATCCGCAGTTTTTGCCCGGCTGTGTTGGCAGCCGTGTCCACGAGGCGGGCGATGACTACATGATGGCGTCGGTCGATGTGGCCAAGGCGGGGATTGCCAAGACCTTTACCACCCGCAATCAGCTGGATGTGAACCGTCAGATCAGGATGGAGCTGGTGGATGGCCCGTTCCGCAAGCTGGCGGGCTGGTGGACCTTTACCCCGCTCGATGTGGATGCCTGCAAGGTGGAGTTTGATCTCGATTTCGAGTTTACCTCCAAGCTTATCGAGGTGGCCTTTGGTCAGGTATTCCGCGATCTGGTGAGCTCCATGGTCTCCGCCTTCTCCAACCGGGCGAAGGAGGTCTACGGTGTCTGACCAGCTCAATATCGAGGTTGTCTATGCCTTGCCGCAGCAGCAGACGGTGATTGCCCTGCGGGTGGCGCCCGAGACCTGCGTGCAGGCGGCCATCGAGCAGTCCGGCATCGTACAAAAACACCCCGAGATCGATCTGGCGGTCAACAAGTTCGGTATCTACAGCCGCCCGGTGAAAGGGAGCGAGCCGCTGCACGACGGCGATCGTATCGAGATCTACCGCCCGCTCATCGCCGATCCCCGCGAGATGCGCAAAAAGCGGGCCGAGAAGGCCAAAGAGGAGGGGAGAGCCGATAGCGTGACCGGTGGTCGCCCCGATGTGCATCGCAAGCACCGCGAGTAGCGCTCAGGTTTTTCTTGCAGAAAAAAGGCGCCGAGGCGCCTTTTTTTGATCCCGTTAGCCGGTGAGCTTGCCGAGGGGATATCAAGAGAGGGCTGCTTCTGCCACACCCAGTCGGGCACGGGCCCAGGCGGCCAGTAGCTCTACCCCGCTTTGCATCACCCGCTCATCGAAATCGAATTCGTTGTGATGGTGTGGTGCCGCCAGATCGGCCCCCAGAATGAGGTAAGCCGCTTCGCCCCCCTGTTTTTGCACCCGCTCCATCAGAAAACCGGCATCTTCGCTGGCGCCAAAGCGGCGAGTCTGGATGGTGGCGAGCCCCTGCTTGCGGGCCAGCGCCGCCAGCTCGGCCTGCAGTGCCGGGCTGTTGTCGAGGGCAATGGCCTCGCCCTGCTTGATAATGCGGTAGGTGACACCGTGGGCGAGGGCAGTCCCTTCGACGATGCGCTGTACCTGACTGAACATGTAATCGTTGAGCGCGCTATCGGCGCCGCGGGTTTCACCGCGTAGCTCTGCATGATCGGGGATGACGTTGCGGCCGCTGCCAGCGTGAAGCTGGCCGACGTTGATGCGGGTCATGCCGTCGCGGTGGCGGGGAATACCGAGCATGGCGGTGGTGGCCATGCAGGCGGCTGCCAGCGCATTGCTGCCGGCATTGGGTTCGAGCCCCGCGTGGGCGGCGGTGCCCATAAAGTGGACGTCGAACTTGGTGGAGCAGAGAAATTCGGTGGGATTGATCACCAGCTCGCCGCTGCCAGCGTGAATACCGATATGGAGCGAGAGCAGGGCATCCACGTCATCGAGTGCGCCACCGGCAGCCAGCGCCTTGCCACCGCGGCACCCCTCTTCGGCGGGCTGGAAGAAGAGCTTGATGCGGCCGCAAAGCTGCTCCTTCATCGCCATCAGCTGGCTGGCCAGCCCCATGCCGATGGCGGTGTGGCCATCGTGGGCGCAGGCGTGCATCCACCCCTTGTTGTGGGAGGCAAAGCCCTCCTGTTGCGGCTGGTGTTGTTCGGCGTCGGACTCTTCCACCTCCACCGCATCGATGTCGAAGCGAAAGGCCAGGGTCGGGCCGTGACGGCCGGTGTCCAGCTCTCCCATCAGGCCAGTGACATCGCCAATCCGCTCCAGCCAGTCGGGATGGGCTCCCTGACGGCGGGCGCGAGCCTTTTCGGCCGCCACATCCACATCACGGCCCATCATCAGATTGCTGGCCAGCAGCTTGTCGCCGAGCACGATGCGATAACCGAGCTCGCTCAGGTGGTGGGCAATCAGGCTGGTGGTGCGAAACTCTTTCCAGGCGGCTTCCGGCAGGCGGTGCAGGTCGCGGCGCCACAGGATCAGGTGCTCAAGGGTCATCTTGGCTTCCTTGGTGATTCGATTTGTCGGCTATTGTGCCTTTTTTCCCGGCTGACCACACGGGGGCTGCAGCTGGTCGGGGGAGCTGTGCGTGCGAGTGGTGGCTGTTCGGGCCGTGAATAGTGGTGAGCGCCCATAAAAAAAGGTTCTTCGCGGGATCTTGGGGAAGTGGAAGTTGACAGACAGGGTGCTGGTAAACTGGCTGTCTCCAAACACACCACCACCATCACCCTGCTGTCGCCGTGCATCATATTGATATTGCCTCCTTCTGGCCAGGTTATACCGTCATCGCCCAAGCGCTTTCTGCCAACCATCACACCCTGTTTACCCTTGAGCCTCGCGCCGACCTGTTGCCCCGTTGTCGCCGATGCCTGCAACCCACGCCATTGATCCACGACCAACGTATCCGCCGGGTGCGTGAGCGAGACCTATTTGACCGACAAGTCTGGTTACAACTGCCTGTTCGCCGCGTCGACTGTCTGCGCTGTGGTCGCGTCAGTGAACATATCGACTGGCTCCCCTCTGGCTCCCGCCTCACCCGGCGCATGCAGTGCTGGATTGAAGCGCTCGTTCAGTACCTCCCCATCCGCCATGTCAGCCAGCTCACCGGGGTCGGTTGGCACACCATCAAGGAGATCGACAAGCGCCGTTTGCAGACCAGTGTGGGCACCATCGAACTTGGGGAGGTGCGGCGGCTGGTGATGGATGAGTTTGCCCTGCACAAGGGACACCGCTATGCCACCGTGATCATGGATGCCGAGCGAATCCGCGTCCTGTGGGTGGGGCACGGCAACAGCCGGGCCGCTATCCGTCCCTTCTTCGAGCAGCTCGGCGAGCGATGCCAGCAGATTGAAGCGGTGGCGATGGACATGAACACGGCGTTCGACCTGGAGGTGAAGCAACACTGCCCGCAGGCGGAGGTGGTCTACGACCTGTTCCACGTGGTGGCTCGCTATGGCCGAGAGGTGGTGGACCGGGTGCGAGTGGAGCAGGCGAATGCACTGAAAAGCGATAAACCGGCGCGAAAAGTGGTCAAAAGTGCGCGTTGGTTGCTGCTACGTAATCGGGCGAAGTTGAGTGAAAAACAGGATGTGAAGTTGCAGGAGCTGTTGGCGGCGAATCAACCGCTGGCGATGGTGTACGTGCTGAAAGAGGGGTTGAAGGGCATCTGGTATGCGCCGAGCGTGTGGGAAGGATGGCGACGATGGCGGAGCTGGATGCGGCAGGTGAAGGAAAGCGGGCTAGCGCCGCTGCAACGATTTGGTCGAAATTTATCGAAATATATGCGGGGGATCCTGGCGAGTGCAAACTACCCGATGCACACGAGTGTGCTGGAAGGGGTGAACAACAAGATCAAAGTGATAAAGCGCATGGCATATGGATTTAGGGACTCAGAATACTTTTTTCTGAAAATCAAGGCGGCCTTCCCCGGAAAGCCGCGATGAACC
>NZ_JBFODS010000007.1:0-46183 GCF_040908445.1 Aeromonas sp. R10-2
CGCTAAAGCGTGATGTTTTCATGTAGAACCTCCTGCGTTCAAGATACGAGAAAATTCTACTTATGAGCACCCCAGTTTTTCGGGGGGATTACCCCCTGAATCCGTTCGTCGGCCTCCAGTGCATGGGCTGCGGTATAGATCTGCACGTTTGGCCCAATCATCACGTTGGCTCCGATACGGATGGGGGCATTGTCCAGCAGGGTCGCTCCCATATTGATGTAGGAGTCCTTGCCCAGGTGGATGTGGCGGCCATAGGTGCAGTAGAGGGGCGGGCAGATGAAGGCGTTCTCAGCCAATTCGCCAATCAGCTCCGCCAGTAGTGCCCGCTGCTCAGCCCCATCTTCCGCCTGATTGAAACGGCGATAGCGCCGTGCCGCCTCCCTGCGCAACTGGGCCAACTCGGGTGCCATGCAGTTGTACGGTTGGCTGCTGATCATCTTCTGGTATTCGGTCATGGCAGGGCCTCAATGATGTGGAGGAACGATGTTAATCCCTCATTGGCCAGAGAAGCGTGAACCTTCCCCCAGAGTGAGAAAAGGGAGAAACAACAAGAGCACCCGCGGGTGCTCTTGTTTAATAAAGATGCTGACTTGCCGCCTTGAGAGCGGGAGCTATGTTTAGCCGTGCTTGCGGCCAGAGAGGCGGCACCACTCCTCCTTGACGGCGGTCGGGTCCATCTCGAACCATTGGCCGTAGATAGTTTCCAGCTCCGGTGCCTGGCTCTCCAGCACGCCGGAGAGGGCCATCAGGCTGCCCGGCTTGCCGTGGCCGGCGATAAGTGGAGCCAGTTCGCGCAGCGGGCCGGCCAGGATGTTGGCGACCACCACGTCCGCTTCGACATCTTGCGGCTGGTCGGCCGGCAGGTAGAGCTCAATCTGGTCGGCGACGCCGTTGCGCGCGGCGTTGTCGCGGCTGGCCTGAATAGCCTGCGGGTCGATGTCGATTCCGATGACGCGGGCGGCACCCAGTTTCAGGGCGGCGATGCCGAGAATGCCGGAGCCGCAACCAAAGTCGACCACGGTTTTACCGGTCAGATCGAGGCCGTCCAGCCATTGCAGGCAGAGGGCGGTGGTGGGGTGGGTACCGGTACCGAAGGCCAGACCCGGATCCAGCATGACGTTGACTGCATCGGGGTTCGGCACATCGCGCCAGCTCGGGCAGATCCAGAGGCGCTCGCCAAACTGCATGGGGTGGAAGTGATCCATCCACTCGCGCACCCAGTCCTTGTCTTCCAGCTGCTCGACCTTGTAGCCGACGTTTTCGCCGAAGATCTGCTGGAAGAAGGCGATGGTGGGGGCCGGATCGGTTTCGGCATCAAACAGACCCATCACTTCGGTCTCGCCCCAGAGCGGGGTTTCACCGGGCATGGGTTCGTAGACGGGCACATCCTTGGCATCCATAAAGGTCACCGCCTGGGCTCCACGCCCCAGCAGCATGTTGCTCACCTTGTCTGCGGTCTTGGCAGTGGCGTTGATTCGAATTTGTATCCAGGGCATGGCGTCGACTCTTCATAAATGTGAAACCGCGAGATTCTACCATCATGGGGCAGTGCTGTCGTGGTTTGCCCATGACGTGGAGAGATTCGGGGGCTTTTGCCGGATTGGCACGGTTCCTGTATTGCTCTATGCAGGCGAAGGCGACCGGTTTTCGCTGAACGCTTTGCTCAAGTTCCGTCATCTTTCACTGCCACCCTCGGGTGGCATTTTTTTATCTGCACTTGTTTGCCTGGTAAACAGTCTGCCAGACAAAAAAAGAGCAAGGTCGGCACCTTGCTCAAGGACGGGCTGACGCCGTTTTGGCGCATTCATGCTGCTGTTGGCACGCCAGATGCAAAGACGAATATGTCCTGCATAAGGATATGTGTGTGATTGTTACCCCAATGTTCAGGTATTCAGGCCATTTCTCGCGAAATGGCCTCTTTTTTGGCTGATTGTCGGACGTTGGCCTGCCACAGGCAGCCATGAGTGCCGCTGATTGTGCCCGTTTGGGGCATCTCCTTGGTGAACTTATCCCATCATGGTGCGTTGGAGGGCTTAGTTGGCAAAGCCGCTCATGTCGATCACCAGCTTGCCTACCATGCGGCCTGCTTCCACCTCGGCATGGGCCTGAGCCAGCGTGACCGGGGTCAGTGACGGGATGGTTCTGGTCAGGGTGGTCTGCAATACTCCTTCATCGACCAGTGCCGCCACCCGGCCGAGCAGGCGGTGCTGTTCGATCATGTCCGGCGTCTGGAACAGGGAGCGGGTGAACATGAACTCCTGGCTGAAGGTGACGCTCTTGCTCTTGAGCAGGGAGAGATCCCACGGCTCGCTCGATTCGGCGATGGTGCAGATATGGCCAAACGGGCGGATCAGCCCGGCCATGGTGGCCCAGTGCTCGGCGGTGGCGTTGGTGCAGAAGATGGCATCGACCTGAGTGATGCCAAGGGCGGTCAGCTCCTCCTGCAACTTGTGGTGGTTCACGACCTGATGGGCGCCCATCTCGAGGCACCACTCGCGGCTCTCGGGGCGGGAGGCGGTCGCAATCACCTCCATGTCGGTGAGCTGGCGGGCCAGCTGGATGGCGATGGAACCCACGCCACCGGCGCCGCCGATGATCAGCAGTTTGCCACGGCTTTCGCGGGTAAGAGCGAAGCGCTCGAACAGGGTCTCCCAGGCGGTGATGGCGGTGAGCGGCAGGGCGGCGGCCTCCACATCGCTCAAGCTGGTGGGGGCGATGGCGGCGATGCGCTCATCCACCAGTTGCAGGGCGCTGTTGCTGCCCGGGCGGCTGATATCACCGGCATACCAGACCCGGTCGCCCGCCTTGAACAGGGTCACTTCGCTGCCGGTGGCGATCACTTCCCCCACCGCATCCCAGCCGAGTACCCGGGGCGAGTTTTCAATTTTGGCCTTGGGGGAGCGCACCTTGGTATCTACCGGATTGACGGAGGTGGCGGTGACCCGCACCAGCAGATCCCGCGGGCCCGGAACCGGATCGGGCTGGTTGGCGGCGATGAAGCAGTCGGGGTGGTCGCTTGGCAGATAGTGAGTCAGGGCAATGGCTTTCATGGTTTTTCCTTTCTAATCGCTGTGTTCGGGATTGCCACTCACTCTAGTCTGGTTGATTATCAAGATTAAGATGGGTAATCGATAAAGACTGTTTGAATATATGAACAATGTCGATCTGGAGTTGATGGGGCTGTTTGCCACCGTGGTGGAGCAGGGAAGCTTTACCCGGGCCGCCGAGCTGCTCGGTATGCCCAAGTCATCGGTGAGCCAGAAGATCTCGCGGCTCGAATCCCAGCTCGGGGTGCGGCTGTTGCAGCGTACCACCCGCAGGTTGAGCCTGACGCCGCAGGGGGAGCTCTATGTGGAGCACTGTCAGGGGCTGCTGGCACTGGCCCGCAGTGCCAATCTGGCGATGGCACGGCTGCGCTCGGCCCCGGCGGGGCGGGTGCGGATCACTGCCCCCGAGGCGACCGGCACCCTGCTGCTTGGCCGGATCCTCGCCGAGTTTCGCGCCCTCTATCCCGAAGTGGTGCTGGAACTGACCCTGAGTGACGAACAGCTCGATCTGGTGGGGGAAGGTTATGATTTGGCGCTGCGGGCGGCACCGCTGAAAGACTCCAGCCTCATCTGTCGGCGTATCGGTCAGGTGGCGCGCCATCTGGTGGCGGCGCCTGCCTATCTGGCGGCCCACGGCATGCCGCAACAGTTGAGCGAACTGGGCCGTTATGCCTGTCTGGTGCACTCGGCCATGCCGGTGTGGCCATTGCAGGAGGGGGGCTGGCGGCCACAGGGGGCCTGTGTCAGCAACAGCTTGCTGGCGCTGCGGGAGATGGCGCTTCATGACGGGGGGATTGCCCTGTTGCCCCACCATGTCTGTGAAGGGGATTTGGCGGCGGGGCGATTGCAGAAGGTGTTGCCGGATCAGCCCATTCCGGCCAACCCGTTTTACCTTATCTATCCGAGCCGGGAGCATCTGGCTCCCGCCCTACGCACTCTGATGGATTTCGTGGCCGAGCGGTTGCCGTTTGCCTGAGTTACCAGCTGCTCTGGCTGGCCGACTCCTGATTTGGTTTGAGGCCGAGCGGGACCGACTGGCGCTCCGCCAGCATGCGGATCTGCCCTTCAATCAGGCTGGCACTGGGGCCCAGCACCAGCACCAGCTGGTGGTCGTTGAGCTGGATCCAGGAGAGGCAGCCCAGGCCCAGTAGGCGGGATTCATCCACCAGTGAAATATCGCGCACCCGCAGGCTGAGGCGGGTGATACAGACACTCATCGCCACCAGATTGTCCATCCCGCCCAGCACCTTGAGGTACTGGATCGCCAGCATCTGCGGGTCTGAGGGGGCAACACTGGCAAGGCGCGGATGCTCCACTGCGATGGGCTTGCTCGGCATGCTGAGCGGGGCACGCTCCAGAAGTTGATAGAACAGCAGGGTGTAGGCAACGAAGAACAGGATACCGACCGGGATGAGCCAGAAGCTGTGCTCCCCTGCCTGATAGCTCAGCACTAGATCCAGCAGACCGGCGGAGAAGTAACTGCCCACCTTGATCCCCAGCCCGCTACAGACAGCGAGCGATAGCCCGGTCAGCAGGGCGTGGGCGAGAAACAGCCAGGGGGCGGTAAAGGCGAACAAAAATTCGATAGGCTCTGTGATACCCACCAGTGCCGAGGTTAGCGCCAGGGTGAGCAGCAGCCCGCCCTGTGGCAGCCGCTGCATCCGTTGGCGGTGCAGCCAGATGGCAAAACAGGCGCCCGGCAGGCCGAACATGATGATGGGGTAAAGACCGGCTACATATCCTTCATGAAGGGGCTGGGCGGTGGCCAGCGCCTGCAGGTTGCTCTCGCCAAGGCCGATGACGCTGCCCAATACCTGATGGAGTCCGAGCGGGATTAGCAAGCGGTTGAGGGTGCCGTAGCAGAAGGCGCCAAACGGCGTGATAAGCAGCTCGGAAGTGAGCAGGGTCAGCCCGCGCTCCAGCGGCGGCCACAGCAGCGAAAGGGGGATGGCGATCAGCAGGCAGGCCAAGGCCGACACCAGCAGGCTGGGAAACTCCCCCCTGGCGATCTGCAGCCAGCGGGGCAGGGTTTGCTGGTGTACCCAGGGGTAGATGATTGCGGTGGTGAGCCCCGCCAGCAGACCGCAGATCATGTCGGCGTGCAGGTTGGGGGCCAGCGTATTGAAGGCGGTGCTGAGCAGCAGGAAGTTGACCGCACCCGCCAGCGTCTGTCCGCCCAGCTCCTGCCGACTCAGGCCAAAGGCGATCGCCACCGCATAGATAAGCGGCATCTGGCTGAAGATCGCCTGACCAGTGAGGGAGAGCACCGCCAAATCGAGCACGTCGGGTTGACCAAGCCGGTAGATCAACGCCGCCATCGGCAGGATGGAGACGGGCAGCAGTAGGGCATAACCGAGCCGCTGCAGGGCTTGAGTAACGACTTGTCGAGTGGCTTTAACGGGCATACAGCGGCTACGTTCTGTGACTTGGCGCACAGTTTAACCGGAAAACACCTATTTGGGGATAGTTTTGGAACCCCTAATTTATATTTTTATTATTTCTGCCCGAAAAGCTCGCGCACTTCCCGCGAGGGCGGTGCCGTCAGCAGGCTGACCGTGATAAAGATCACCAGCGCCAGCGTGAGGCTTGGCACGATGGCGTGCAGGCCAGCCAGCTTGATACCCCATTGACTGAGTACCCCATAGCTGACGATGCCGCTGACCATGCTGGCCAGTGCGCCCGGGCCGTTGGCCCGCGACCAGTAGAGGCCGAGCACCAGTGGCCAGAGGAACACCGCTTGCAATCCGCCAAAGGCGAGCAGGTTGAGCCAGATGATCATCTCGGGCGGTTGCAACGCCGCCAGCAGCACCAGAGTGCCGAGGATCAGGGTACAGAGCAGGGAGAGGCGGGGGATGCGCACTTCCAGCTTCTCCTGCTTTGGATTGAGATAGTTGAGGTAGAGATCTTTCACCAGAGTGGCGGAAGCCTGGATCAGCTGGGAGTCGATGGTGGACATGATGGCCGCCATCGGCGCTGCCAGAAAGACCCCGGCCAGCCAGGGGGGTAGCACTTCCATCATCAGGGAGGGCATGATCTTGTCCGGGCTGTCCATGCCCGGCAGGATGGCGCGGCCAAGTGCGCCCGCCAGATGCATGCCGAACATCAGCAGGGCGCTGACCACGGTGCCGATCAGAATGCCGCGATGGAGCGCCTTGCTGTCGCGATAGCCAAAGCAGCGCAACGCCGAGTGGGGCAGCCCCACCACCCCGACACAGACCAGGATCCAGAAGCTCAGCATAAAGGGCTGGGTCAGCATGTCGCCAGCCCCTTGCGGGCTTACCAGCTTGGGATCGATCTCCCTGAGCTGGTGGATAAGGTTCGGCAGCCCGTCACCGGCAATCAGAATTCCTGCCAGCAGGGCGCCGGTGCCGATCAGCATGATGATCCCCTGCAGGGCATCGGTCATCACCACGGCGCGGAAGCCGCCGATGATGGTGTAGAGCAGTACGCAGCTGGCAAACAGCATCAAGCCCTGCTGGTAGGAGAGGCCGGTGGCGGTCTCCAGCAGGCGGGCGCCGCCGATAAACTGCACCACCATGGTCGCGATAAAGGCGAGGATGATAGTAACGGAGCCGAGGATCACCACTGCCTTGCTCTGGTAGCGGGCCCACAGCATGTCGTTGATGGTCACCGCATTGACCCGGCGGGCGATGATGGCGAACTTCTTGCCAAGCACCCCCAGAGTGAGCCAGACGGTGGGCAGCTGGATCATCGCTAGCAACACCCAGCCCAGACCGATCTTGTAGGCCGCGCCCGGCCCACCGATAAAGGAGGAGGCCGAGGTGTAGGTGGCCACTAGCGTCATCGCCAGCACCAGCCCACCCATGCTGCGGTTGCCGATGAAGTACTCCTGCACGAAGTTGCCTTCTGCGCGATGGCGGCTGGCCCAGAAACCCACCCCCAGCACCAGCACCAGATAGATGACGAGCGGCAGCATCAACTCAAGATTCATGGGATGACTCCTTGCCGGAAGGGGAGTGGGTATCGAGGGGGATCTCCACAAACAGCCGGTTCACCATCAGGGCGCAGAGCAGAATGAACAGCAGCGGCATCACCATGCAGCTGAGCAGGAACCACAACGGCAGCCCCCACAACTCCAGCTGGAGCGGGATAAAATAGGCGGTGCCATACCAGGCAAAGAAGTAGAACAGGGTCAGCAGCAGACAGAAAGCTGCTTCCCGGCGGGCGAGAGCAAAACGGTTCACCTTGGCCTCCGACAAATTTGAGGGGCGCAAGGATAACAAAAAAGGGCCATGTCGCCATGGCCCTTTTTCAGCAGAGGCTCCTTGCGGAGCAGACTTCCACCGGAAGTCCGGTCTCTATCAGCGATCCTTACAGACCCAACTTCTTGTGCAGATAGTGGGCGTTGGTACTGCCACCGTGCAATGTCATCGGGTCTCTATCAGCGATCCTTACAGACCCAACTTCTTGTGCAGATAGTGGATATTGGTGCCACCGTGCTGGAAGTTTTCGTCTTTCATGATCTCTTTTTGCAACGGTACGTTGGTCTTGATCCCTTCCACCACCAGCTCGTCCAGCGCATGGCGCATGCGGGCGATGGCAATGTCACGATTCTCGCCGTAGCAGATCAGCTTGCCGATCATCGAATCGTAGTGGGGCGGTACCTTGTAACCGGCATAGATGTGGGAGTCCCAACGCACGCCCAGACCACCCGGCGCGTGGAAGCGCTGCACCAGACCCGGAGAGGGCATGAAGGTGGCCGGATCTTCGGCGTTGATCCGGCACTCAATGGCATGGCCACGGATACGGATATCCTGCTGGGTGATCGACAGGGGCTGGCCGGCGGCGATGCGCAGCTGCTCCTTGATCAGATCGATACCGGTGACCATCTCGGTGACCGGATGCTCAACCTGGATACGGGTGTTCATTTCGATGAAATAGAACTCGCCGTTCTCGTACAGGAACTCGAAAGTACCCGCACCGCGGTAGCCGATCTCGATACAGGCACGCACACAGCGCTCACCGATGAACTTGCGCATTTCGGCGGTGATGCCCGGTGCCGGCGCCTCTTCCACCACTTTCTGGTGGCGACGCTGCATGGAGCAGTCACGCTCGCCCAGATAGAGGGCGTTGCCCTGGCCGTCTGCCAACACCTGAATTTCGATGTGGCGCGGGTTTTCCAGGTACTTCTCCATGTAGACCATGTCGTTCTTGAAGAACTGGCCTGCTTCGGATTTGGTCAGGGCGATGGCGCCCGCCAGTTCCGCTTCATTGCGCACCACGCGCATACCGCGACCACCACCGCCACCGGCGGCCTTGATGATCACCGGATAGCCGATGCGCTTGGCAATGGCGGCGTTGTGCTTGGTGTCGTTGTCGACGGGGCCGTCAGAGCCCGGTACACACGGTACGCCCGCTTTCTTCATCGCTTCGATGGCGGAGACCTTGTCACCCATCAGGCGAATGGTCTCGGCGCGCGGGCCGATGAAGATGAAGCCGGACTTTTCGACCACTTCGGCGAAATCGGCGTTCTCGGAGAGGAAGCCGTAACCCGGGTGGATGGCCACGGCACCGGTTACCTCGGCAGCGGCGATGATGGCCGGGACGTTGAGGTAGGATTCAGTACTGGCCGGTCTGCCGATACAGATGGATTCGTCGGCCAGCAGCACATGTTTGAGCTCCCGGTCGGCGGTGGAGTGAACGGCCACTGTCTTGATCCCGAGCTCTTTACAGGCGCGCAGGATCCGCAGGGCAATTTCACCGCGGTTGGCGATGACTACTTTGTCCAACATGGGTGGCGATTTCCCTTATTCGATGATGAACAGCGGCTCGTCAAATTCGACGGCCTGACCATTTTCAACCAGGATCGCTTTGATCACACCGGCCTTGTCAGACTCGATTTGGTTCATCATTTTCATGGCTTCGACGATGCACAGGGTGTCGCCGACATTGACTTGCTGACCCACTTCCGCGAACGGCTTGGCATCCGGGCTGGAGGAGCGGTAGAAGGAGCCAACCATCGGGGAGCGCATCAGGTGACCGCTCGGGGCGGCATCTGCGGCCGGTGCGGCGGCAACCGGGGCGGCAGCGGCAGGTGCGGCAACCGGAGCGGCTTGCTGCATCATCATCTGCGGCATGGCGGTGGTCACCTGACCGGAGAAGTTGCGGCTGATGCGAACGGACTCTTCACCTTCGGAGATCTCCAGTTCGGCGATGCCGGACTCTTCAACCAGTTCAATCAGCTTCTTGATTTTGCGGATATCCATTAGCATTCTCTTTCTTCTTTATCTGATCAGTGATTATCAAGCCGCGCGCAGATGGTGCACGGCCGCGGTTAAAGCGAATTGGTAGCCATCGGCTCCCAGCCCGCAGATGACCCCTTTTGCGACATCAGACAGATAGGAGTGATGACGGAACGGCTCCCTGGCATGGACGTTTGACAGGTGAACCTCGATAAAAGGGATCGCGACACCCAGCAGCGCATCGCGAATGGCGACGCTGGTGTGGGTGAAGGCGGCTGGATTGATGATGATAAAATCCACTTGGCCCATGGCCTGATGGATGCGGCCGACCAACTCATGTTCGGCGTTGGATTGCAGATGTTCCAGAGTGACACCGAGTTTGCTGGCGTTAAGCTTCAGATCGGCGACGATCTCATCAAGCGTCTTGCTGCCGTAGATACCCGGTTCCCGTTTGCCCAGCAGATTCAGGTTTGGTCCGTTGAGCAGGAGAATGCGGTGATTTTGCGACATATTGAGTACATCCTCGATGATAATGCTGCTATCTATCAGCTATCTTGTGGACTACCAGAAATCTAGCCATTTTCTGCGCAAATCGGTGTGCCCTGGCACACAGATTTCGCAATTATATTGATTTCGTGAAAATTAGCAGCATTTTACTGGTCTAATCTCTACATCTGGCTATTTATTGCACGTTTCGGTCGGCAAGGCTCCGTAGCTACCGCCTTGCTGTTTGCTGGCGGATGAGAAACGACAAAGCCGGCACAGGGCCGGCTTTGTTGAGCAACAAACGAAGCGGGATCAGGCTGCTTCCGACTTCTCGCGAATGAGTTTGTCTACTACCCCCGGATCCGCCAGGGTGGAGATATCCCCCAGGCTGTCGGTCTCGCCGGTGGCGATCTTGCGCAAGATGCGGCGCATGATCTTGCCGGAACGGGTCTTCGGCAGCCCCTCTGCCCAGTGGATCACGTCCGGCGTGGCGATGGCACCAATCTCCTTGCGGACCCACTCCTTCACTTCTTTGTGCAGCTCGCGGCTCGGCTCTTCCCCGGCGATCAGGGTGACATAGGCATAGATGCCCTGACCCTTGATCTCGTGAGGAACCCCCACCACCGCGGCTTCAGCGATCTTGGGATGGGCCACCAGCGCCGATTCAATTTCGGCGGTACCCATGCGGTGGCCGGAGACGTTCAGTACATCATCCACCCGACCGGTAATCCAGTAGTAGCCGTCCTCGTCGCGACGGGCACCGTCGCCGGTGAAGTAGCGGCCCGGGAAGGTGGAGAAGTAGGTCTGCTCGAACCGCTCGTGATCGCCGAATACGGTGCGCATCTGACCCGGCCAGGAGTCGGTGATCACCAGATTGCCCTCGGTGGCCCCCTCCAGCGGCTCGCCCATGTTGTCGACCAGCGCCGGTTGCACCCCGAAGAAGGGACGAGTCGCCGAGCCCGGTTTCAGGTCGGTGACGCCGGGCAGCGGCGTAATCAGGATGCCGCCGGTCTCGGTTTGCCACCAGGTATCGACAATGGGGCAGCGCTCATCGCCAATGGTGCGGTAGTACCACTCCCAGGCTTCCGGGTTGATGGGTTCACCCACCGAACCCATGATGCGCAGGCTCTGGCGTGACGTGCCGGTGACCGCTTCGTTACCCTTGGCCATCAGGGCACGGATGGCGGTTGGTGCAGTATAAAGGATGGTGACCTTATGCTTGTCCACCACCTGACTCATGCGGTTGGTGGCCGGGTAGTTGGGCACCCCTTCGAACATGATGGTGGTGGCACCGTTGGCAAGCGGCCCGTAGACCAGATAGGAGTGACCAGTGACCCAGCCCACATCGGCGGTACACCAGTAGATGTCCTCTTCGTGGTAGTCGAACACATATTTGAAGGTGAGGGTGGCATAGACCAGATAGCCGCCGGTGGTGTGCAGCACCCCCTTGGGTTTGCCGGTGGAGCCGGAGGTATAGAGGATAAAGAGCGGATCTTCGGCGTTCATCGCCTCGGGCGGGCAGTCGCTGCTGACGGCGGCGGTCGCTTCATGCCACCAGATGTCGCGGTGGTTGTACCAGGCGACATTGCCGCCGGTGCGCTTGAGCACGATCACCTTGTTGACCTGGGTATCCGGGTTGGTGAGCGCTTCATCCACATTCTTCTTGAGCGGCACCGGACGGCCACCACGCAGCCCCTCGTCGGCGGTGATCACGATGCGCGAGCCCGAGTCGATGATGCGACCAGCCAGCGCTTCCGGCGAGAAGCCGCCGAAGACGATGCTGTGTACCGCGCCTATGCGGGTACAGGCCAGCATGGCGATGGCGGCTTCGGGTACCATAGGCATATAGAGGCAGACCACGTCGCCGCGGTGAACCCCTTGTGCTTTCAATACGTTGGCAAACTTGCACACTTCACTGTGCAATTCGCGGTAGGTGAGTTTGCGATCTTCGGCGGGGTTGTCCCCTTCCCAGATGATGGCGACCTTGTCACCTCGTTCGGCGAGATGGCGATCGAGACAGTTGGCCGAGACGTTGAGCTGGCCATCTTCAAACCATTTGATGGAGACATGGCCCGGATCGTAGGAGGTGTTCTTGACCTTGGTATAGGGTTTCATCCAGTCGAGAATTTTTCCCTGCTCTCCCCAGAAGGTATCGGGATCCTCGACGGAAGCCTGATACATGGCGGCATAGTCGCCCTTGTCGAGCAGTGCATTGCTGCTGATGTGGGGTTTGACTGGGTAGACCTTGCTCTCGCTCATCACTCACTCCTTTGAATAGATCTTTTAATGGTTTCTTAACAACTTATACCTTTGGTTGCGGGGGGCAATTAGACTTTTGGATAGGCGGCAACAGTTGGTTACAGGACAAAGAGTGACAATTAATCGGTGGTTGAGTAAAAGGGGGCCGTGTCGATTAATTGGAGGTCATGATGTTTTCTCTGTTGCTCTGTGCATCCCTCTGGCAGTTTGATGCGCCAGTGCCCGCTGGCGAACCTCCGAAAGAGTTTGCGATCACCCATCAGGAGGCTTCACCTGCGCTGCGGGATCGGGTGGCCGATCAGCTTGGTCATGCATGGCAGGCCAAGGAGCCCGGTACCAGACTCACCTTCAGCGATCCAGCTCCCCGTTATGCTGGCGAATCACCGTTGACGCGCATGCTCAATGATCGTGATGATGGTAGGGAATCCCGCTTGCAGATCGAGTGGTAATCCGGTCGGCAGCCAGGAGGCGGATGCCGACCGGCTGGTGATGATGATTGCCTGCCGCTATGAGACGTAGCGTTGATGCAGGCGATCTCCCATATGTTCGACATGCAGTGGTTTGCTGAACAGATAACCCTGTCCTTCGCCGCAGTTGAGTGACTGCAAGAAGGCGTGTTGTGCCTTGGTTTCAATCCCTTCGGCGGTGACCTCCATATCCAGACTGTCGGCCAGATTGATGATGGTGCGGCAGAGCTCCCGACTGTTCTTGTCTTCCGGTAATGCCTGCACAAACGCCCGGTCGATCTTGATGCGATCGATCGGCAGGGTCTTGAGCAGACTCAATGACGAGAAGCCGGTACCAAAGTCATCGAT
This sequence comes from Aeromonas sp. R10-2, assembly GCF_040908445.1. Taxonomy (NCBI): domain Bacteria; kingdom Pseudomonadati; phylum Pseudomonadota; class Gammaproteobacteria; order Aeromonadales; family Aeromonadaceae; genus Aeromonas; species Aeromonas sp. R10-2. The sequence goes on from NZ_JBFODS010000007.1 coordinate 12,811, forward strand.
GGCAATCTGCACGCCGAGATTTTTCAGGCGGGTAAAGAGATCCAGACTCTGTTCGACCCGCTGGATGATGCTCTCAGTCACCTCGATCTCGAGCCGTTCTGGCGGAAACCCTGTCTCGGCCAGGATGGCGGCGACCCGTTCAACATAGCCCGGGGAGCGCATCTCCCGCACCGACACATTGACCGACAAGCGGGGCACCGGCAGGCCGGCGGCCAGCCAGTTTTGTCCCTGCTCGCAGGCGTTGCGCATCACCCATTCCCCAATTTTCTCGATCAGGCCGCACTCCTCCGCCACCGGAATAAAACGGGTCGGCGCTATCATTCCCTCATTGGGATGCTGCCAGCGCAGCAGGGCTTCCAGTCCACTCAGGTGGCCGTTGGCCAGATTGGTCATGGGTTGATAGAAGATGCAGAGCTGTTCGAGCTCCAGGGCCTTGAGCAGACCCTGCTCAATCTGCATCCGCTCGCGGGCTCGAGCTGCCATGCAGGGGGTATAGAACTGGAATCCGTTGCGCCCCTGACTTTTCGCCTCGTACATGGCGCTGTCGGCGGCGCTGACCAGGGTTTCCGGGCTGTCTGCATGATCGGGATAGATGGCGATACCGATACTTGCCGAGATTGCCACCAGCTCATGGGCCAGCTCAACCGGTTCACGCAACACGGTCAGCAGGGTATTGGCCAGGGTTGCCAGCTCGTCAGGCTCCTCCAGATAGGGGATCAGCACCAGAAACTCGTCTCCCCCGAGGCGGGTCGCCAGATCGTTGTGTTGCAGGCAGCCGCGGATCCGCTCTGCCAGCCGCTTGAGCAGCTCATCGCCAACTCCGTGGCCCAGGCTGTCGTTGATCAGCTTGAAGCCATCCAGATCGATAAAGAGCAGCCCCAACCGTTTGCGATTGAGCTGCGCGGTTTTCAGCTCAAGGGCCAGCCGCTCCTGCAATAGATGACGATTGCCCAGCTCGGTCAGGGGATCGTGATAGGCAAGGTGATTCAGCTCGGCCTCCACCTTGCGAATGGCGCTGATGTCGGAAAGGGCGATCACATAGTGAGTGGTGTTGTTGAAGTTGTCATAGACAGCACTGATCTGCTGCCAGGAGGAGAAGTAGCTACCATCCTTGCGCAGACAAACCATCTCGCCATGCCAGGCGTTGTTGCCGGGGCGCAGGTGATACCAGGGATAGTCGAGGTCAGTGTAGCGCCTGGGATGCATGATGATATCCGGGGTACGGCCTATCACCTCCTCAGCATTGTATTGGGTCAGCATGGTGAAGGCCGGGTTGACCGACAGAATATGGTGCTCGCTGTCGAGGATGATGATCCCCTCGGCCGTGGTATCGAATACCACGTTGGCCTGATGGAGTCGCTCCTCCTGACGGCGGCGGGCGGTGGCATTGTGAATGACCCCCATGACCCGGTGGCCGACCGACTCGGTGGCGGGGACATGGTCGGCATGAATATCGACCCAGTGGCGCTCGTTGAGAGCGGTGAGGTAGCTCAGGGTGAGATGGATGGGGTCATGACTTTGCAGGGCGGCCTTGAGCTGGCTGCCGGATTCCGGTTCAAAACAGTCGACGAACGCTTGCAGCCCGCCGTGGAACTGGTTGGCCTCGATGCCCAGCAGCGGCTCAATCTGGCCGTCGAACAGTAATCTGTCCTCCGCCACGTGCCACTCCCACACCCCGATTTGGGCCGCTCGCATTGCCAGTTGCAGCCGTTGTTCGGTTTCGTACTGCTCGGTGATGTCACGCACGATGGCAAGGATGCCGTTCAGCTCTCCCTTCTCATCCCGCATCGGGCTGTAGGTGGCCTGAAAGCGGCGTGAGCTGTTGTCGTACGCCGCGGTTTGGCCCGTGATGGCGATATCTACGTAGGGCATGCCGCTTCGCATGATCTGCTGAAACATGGGCTCCAGGGTCGGGGCCAGCTTGGGAACCACCTCTCGGAGATGCTTGCCCTGATGCTCCTCGATGCTTTTGCCATTGATGTCGGCCAGCACCTGATTGACTTTACGGTAGCGAAATTCGCAGTCAAAGACGCCGATGCCCAGAGGGGCATTATCCATCAGCTGTTCCAGGACGGTGTGATCTGACAGCTGGGTCAACATTGCCTCGGTGTCGGCGTTGAAAAGCTTCCCATCCATGATGACCTCGGCATTGATTGTTTTATCACTTGCATCAGTTGTCAGTATGGCACGAACTGTTTGGCCGGGAGTCAAGCGGAGTTATCTGGTTGTTTTGACGGCAAGAATAGGCAGAAAAACCTGATAAAAAGGATGGCGAAAGGGGGCGAGTGGTTATCCCTTCTGGCGACCAAACGCCTGAATACCGCGCACAAATACCAGCCAGCCGATCAGATGGAAGGGGAGGGCAAGCAGATAGAGCAGCAGGAAGTGCGACTCGCTGCCACTGCTGTTGATGAAGTCGATCCAGGCGGCCAGCAGCGCCAGCATGCCGGCGATCTGGAAGCGGCGGCGCAACACCACCTCGACGCCGAGATTGGCAAGGTAGAGGGTGAGCAGGATGCCGGCAAAGCCGGTGAGCTGGGCGGTGCCGTAGAGCTCGCGATCCGGGTTGAACAGCAGCGCGATCAGGGGAGTAATGCCCTGATCCAGCGGGATCAGGGCCAGCAGCCAGCATGCAATCAGAAGCAGGGCTGTCTTCATCGCGGCCTCAGTCGGCGGACGGTGCCGGTTTGACCAGAGAGAGGTAGTTGGCATCCATCTTGAGGAAGACCCCCAGCAGACGGGCACTGGCGCCGTAGAAGCCAAACCGGTCGGCGGCGCGACAGGCGCTTTCGAACTTGTCAAACCAGCCCAGCAGATGGCCGTGCAGCAGCGCTTCCTGCTCGTCGAGCCAGCGCTCCCGCTCGGCCGCGCTCTTGGCTTCCGCCGCGCGGATGATGAGATTGCCCATCAGATCCAGCTCGATTGCCAGATGGTCGGCAGGCTCTTTGTATTTATCGCTGACATTGATACCAAGGCGATCGAGGCGGGCCTGCATCTCGGCCATCGGGGCCTGCATCAGCAGCTTGGCCTCGCCGCGGTAGAGCGATTCATAGGGCATGGCGCCCTGTTTGGGATCCACCAGAAACAGCCCGGCGAAGTCGGCGGCAAGCTCTAGCTGGCGATCCGGGCGCACCAACAAGCGCGCGATGGCCTCGTTGAGTTCGGCCACGGCTTCGCGCATCGGATCCAGGGTGGAGAGGCTTTTCAGGAAGCTTCGCACATCATAAGTGTCATATTCGGCGATCTGCTCATCACTGAGTTCGGCTGCGAACAGGGTGGAGAACCACCAGTAGAGTTCGGCCCGGCGTTCGCTGGTAGCCATAAATTCCTGCATTTTTCCTCCGTGGATGGCAATCGGGAGCCTTGATGGCTCCCGATTCTAACGACTTTAAAAATAAAGGAAACTCAAGGGGGCGCTTTCGTCCCCCCGGGGTCAGAGTGCCGGGAACATGGGGTCGATGCCCTTGGCCGATTCCGGCGCGCCGAAGGCAGTGACGGCAGGTGCCTGCCCGCGGAACTTCTCGATCTCCACCAGCGCGGTATGGGCCGTGGTAGCCTGCGCCAGGCTGGAGGAGCCGATGTCAGCGGTCAGTACGTTGGGATCGCCGTAGGTACAGAGCGTCCCCACCTTGCCACCCTCTTGCGGGCCATACCAGGCTCCTTCCTGAATGCGCACCACGCCGGGGGCGTAGTCATCGCTTACCACCAGACCGGCCAATACCTGACCGCGACCGTTGAACACCCGCACCAGATCGCCGTCCTTGAGGCCGCGGGATTTGGCATCCTGCGGATTCATATAGACAGGTTCGCGACCCTGCACCGTGTAGGTGGCGCGGTAGTTGTCGGAGGAGCAGAGCTGGCTGTGCAGCCGCTTGTCCGGGTGGCAGGATTGCAGGTGCAGCGGGTACTGTTTGCTGCCCGGCCCGCCGTGGGAGCGCTCGTAGGGTTCGATCCAGACCGGATGGCCCGGGCAATCCCCATAGCCGTAGTCGGCGATGGTCTTGGAGTAGATCTCGATAAGGCCAGACGGGGTACCGAGCGGCTCCAGATCCGGCTCCTGACGGAACGACTCGTGGCGCACCCAGGGTTGGCCTGCCGGGAAGGTGACGAAGCCCTCGCCGTGCCAGAACTGGCTGAAACGGGGCAGACGGATGCCGATGCCGCGACCCTGCAGGCGGGCATCGTCATAGATGCTCTGGATCCACTCCAGCTTGCTCTTGCCACCGGTGAACTCGACCTCACGACCAAAGCGACGGCAAAGATCGGCGAAGATGTCGTAGTCATCCCGCGCCTCGAACAGCGGCTCCACCACCTTGTACATGGCCAGAATGCCCGCGTTGGAGTGGGAGCCCCACTGCTCTATGTCGTCCCGCTCATAGGTGGTGGTGGCGGGCAGCACGATATCGGCGAAACGGCAGCTGGCCGTCCACTGGTGATCGATGCTGACCACGGTTTCCAGCTTGCGCCAGGCGGCGACCATCTTGTTGCGATCCTGCTGGTGGTGGAACGGGTTGTTGCCGCAGAACACCGCCATCTTCATGTGGGGGTAGGTGATGGTCTGGCCGTTGAAGGCGATCTGCTTGCCCGGATTGAGGATGCAGTCGACGAAGCGGGCCACCGGAATGTATTTGGAGTAGCCCTTCCAGTCGCCGTCATGGAGCGGCTTGACCCCGGGAATGACCGAGCTGAAACCTGACATGATGGGGCCGCTGGAGGTGATGGTGCCCGCCCCGTTGTAGTGCCAGCCAAAGCCGTAACCGCCCCCCGGCAGGCCGATCTGGCCAATCATCGAGGCTAGAACCACCAGCATCCAGGCGTACTGTTCGCCGTGGTGCATGCGCTGCACGCACCAGCCGCCGATAAGCTGGGTACGACCGCTGCTCATGGCGCGGGCCAGCTCGCGGATGGTCTCGGCAGGGACGCCACAGATGGCGGCGGCCCACTCCGCATCCTTCACCTGACCGTCGCTGGTGCCCAGCAGATAGGGCAGGAACTTGTCAAAACCGGTGGTGTAGTTTTTCAGGAACGCTTCATCGTGGCGCTTCTCGCTGTAGAGGGTGTGGGCGATGCCCAGCATCAGCGGTACGTCGGTTTGCGGATTCAGGGTCACCTGATCGCAATTGAGGTACTTCTGGGTCTTGGATTTGACCGGATCGACACTGATCACCCGGATCTCGCCCTTGGCCACCTTCTCTTTCAACTGCGCCCAGTAGTCGTAGACGCTGTGATCCGGCACCAGCCAGCCCACCTGCAAGTTCTTGATGGGATCGGAGCCCCAGATGACGATGGTCTTGCTGTGTTTCAGCACCAGCGGCCAGGAGGTCTGCTGCTCATACACCTCCATGGCGCCCGCCACGTGGGGCAGGATCACCTGGGCTGCACCGGTGGAGTAGTCACCGGCCTTGGCCAGATAGGTGCCGTGCAGGTTCATGGCGCGCCCCAGCATGGCACCAGCGGAGTGCAGCTTGCCCACCGACTGCCAGCCGGAGTGGCCGGCATAGAGGGCGCTCGGGCCATAGGTCTTCTGCACCCGCTCCAGCTCGTGATAGAAGAAGTCCAGCGCCTGGGACCATGTGACACGCACGAAGCGGTTCTGGCCGCGTTCGCTGGTGTCGGACTGGTGGCCCTTGCGCAACCAGTCCAGCCGCACCATGGGGTAGCGGATGCGGGAGGGGTTGTAGACCACTTCACTCAAGGCCTTGAGCATGTCGGTGGGGTGCTTGTCATGCTCGAACGGCAGGGTCTCGACCCAGCGGCCATCGACCACCCGGGCACGGAAGGCGCCCCAGTGGGAGCCGGACTGCACCAGTTTTTCGCCGGACTCGGCAGCCATCACGGCGCGACCGAGCAGGGAGGGGCCGATCAGGGCAGAGGCACCGCTGGCCAGCAAGCCACCCAGAAAACCACGACGGGAAATATTGATCATCTTGTTATTCCTCTTTCGAATCCGGACTTAGTGGCTGCCCTGACCACCGGTATCGGCGGCATGGTTTTGCAGGTATTTGAGCAGGGTGCGCTCCTCTTCCTTGCTCAGGCGATAGTAGGCAGACATCGCCTTGAGTCCCGAAATCCAGCCGTTGGCAGTGAAGTGAGCGGGATCCGGCGCGCCGTGGCAGGAGTTACAGGTGGATTTGTACATCTCGCCGGCGTAATCCCAGATTGGCTTGAGCGAGGACTCAAAGCCCTTGCCATCGACCCAGGCCTGCACCTGAACCTGCTCCCACTTGAGATGGGTGGCGCTGTCGGTCTCCTGCTTGAGCACTTTCTCGCTCGCTTTCAGTTCATCACGGATGGTAGCGACGAAGACCCGCTTGCCCATGTATTCGCTCAGCACCCGGCCCTTGCCGTCGCTCTCGCGCCACCCTTCGATGGTCACCTTGAGGCGATCGCCGCTGCGGTCCACCACGTCGATACGGGAGGCGGGCAGCAGTTTGCCGACCGGGTCGGTGCTCTGTTCGCTGGCATAGAGATCTTTTTCACCTAGGTTGTAGAGGGTCTCGGCGGCTGGCGCCTCTTGCGCGTCGTTGACCAGAGTGGCGTAAGTGGCCCGGAAGCCCCCCGCCATGTTGGGCAGTTCGTGGGCGATGCCCTTGTGGCACTCGATGCAGTTCATGTTCTTCGCCGCCGCATCTTTCATCGCCAGCGCTGCCGCCGGGGACTGCTTGGCGTGATCCATGTTGTCGTAGCTGTGGCAGGACTTGCAGGTCTTGGAGTTCTGGCTGCTCATCCGCGCCCACACCTTCTCGGCCAGATGCAGGCGCCGGTCCTCGAACTTCTCCTGGGTGTCGATGCTGTGGCCTATGTACTCCTGATAGAGGTCGTTGGCCGCCTCCATCTTGCGGGCCACCTTGCCGACAAAGTCCTTCGGCTGGTGACAGTCGGTACAGACCGCCTGTACCCCTGAGGCATTCTTGAAGTGGATGGACTCCTTGTACTCCGGATAGACGGTGTCTTTCATGGAGTGGCAGGAGATACAGAATTCGAGGCTGCTGGTTTTCTCAAAGCCGTAGTGCAGGCCGACGGTGCCCGCGAGGGTGACGCCGACGCCTACCAGAAGCAGCGCCAGTACCGACCAGCGACGGCTGGGGGTGCGCAGGAAGTGCCACAGTTTTTTCATCATGCTCTCTCACATCACTTTTTTGATGGGAGCCATGATAGGGAGGCGTTGTGAACAGGGCTGCCGCCACAAATTAATGAAATAGGGGTATTTATGACAAAATGTGAATAGAATAATCCTCCCTTGTCGACCATCGTGAACCCTGCCCATGAGCTACCACATTCTGGTTGTTGAAGATGATGCGGTTACCCGCGAGAAGCTGACTGGCTATTTCGAGCGGGAGGGCTATCGGGTGACGGCGGTCGAAAATGGCCAGGAGATGCGCGCCGTGCTGGCGGAACAAACGGTCGATCTGGTGATGCTGGATATCAACCTGCCGGGGGAAGATGGTCTGCTGCTGACCCGTGAACTGCGGGCGCGCAGCACGGTGGGGATCATTCTGGTCACCGGCCGCAGTGATGCGGTAGACCGGATAGTCGGCCTCGAGATGGGGGCCGACGACTATGTCACCAAGCCGTTCGAGCTACGGGAGTTGCTGGTGCGGGTCAAGAATCTGCTGTGGCGGATCTCGCTGGCGGCCGCCGCGCCGAGCGAGCCTGCGGTGGCTGACGATGCGGTGCGCTTTGGCCCCTGGCGTTTTGACATTCCCCGTCGCCAGCTCAGCAAGGACGGAGTGCCGGTGCGCCTGACCAAGGCGGAATATGAAGTGCTGGTGGCCTTTGTCGCCCATGCCGGGCGGGTGCTCAGTCGGGAGCGGATCCTGACCCTTATCAGCCATCGCGGCGATGGCCCGAGCGATCGCACCATAGACGTGTTGATCCGGCGGCTGCGCGGCAAGATGGAAGCGGATCCGCGGGATCCCCAGCTGTTTGTCACCGTCCATGGTGAAGGCTATCTGTTTGCCGGCGAGATAGCCTCCTGACCCCGTTGCGGTGACCTTGACCTGTTTGACCGGGTATCAGACCGGCGGGCGGGTATCAAATTGCGGGCAGTCGTCGCCAATCTGGTGCCAGGGCGCCTTGGAGCCGACAAAGATGTGAAACGCGGGTCGCTGGCTCGGCACATCGTCCAGTACCCCGAGGCGCAGGTTGATCTTGCCGCTGCTGCTCTTCTGGCTGAACAGGCTGGAGCAGCAGTGACGACAGAAGGCCAGGGTGGTCTCTGCCGATTTCCGGTAGCGGCCGATGGCCTCTTCCCCCTTCACTATGGTGACCTTGTTGCCATCCAGTCCGCCGACCGAGGCGTAATCTCCCCCTGAAAACTTGCGGCATTCGCTGCAGTGGCAGTTCCCCATATAGTCGAACTGATCCGGCAGGGTCAGGGCGACGGCGCCGCACAGGCAGCTGGCATGTAACTCTTTCATCTCTTCTCCTTGAGTGTGCTGATCAGATTTGGAACGGCTATTCGACCCGATAGACGGGACGAAAAGCGCCATCCGAGAGGGAATCGGCGGGGTCGGCCAGCGGTGCAGACAGCGTCAGAATGGGTGGCCCCATCACCCGAGGGCACTGCTCGGCATTGGCATCAGGGTGTTGCAGCAGACAGACCGCCTGAGCGACCGCAAGGCGCCCCTGCAGCCGCATCTGATCGCTGTTGGCGGCCAGGATCTTGCCCCGGCGCAAGCCCCGCTGTACGCCGTGGCTGAAGTAGGTGCTCAGCACCTGGGGCCTGTCGAGATGGCGCTGCGCCAGCTCGTTGACCGCCACTTCGGCGGCGATGGCGCCCCCCACCAGATAGTCGAGGTCGGGATAGCGGGCCAGCGTCTGCTGCACCAGCGTGCGCTGGATTTCCCGGCTGTTGTCGCCGCGCTCGGTAGTGACCAGTTTGATGGCGCTCCCCTTGATGGCGTCGGCAAAGCCCGGCTCGACGAAGTTGTTGCCGCCGCTCGCCTGCGGGCCGGGGAAGAGGGCGACCAAGACCGGTTTGCTGCCGGCGGGGTGACGCTGCGCCAGCCAGTGGCCGATTTGCCAGCCCATCTGGTACCAGGAGACCCCCACCTTCGCCTGCACCAGACCGTTGGGCAGATCGTTGACCAGCCCAAAGACCGGCAGCGGCGTGACCTTGATGGCCTCGCGCAAGCCCTGATAGCTCGCCGCGCCGAGCAAGATGGCGTCGCTCCCTTCCTGCACGCAGCGTTGCAACTGCTGGCGCTGCTCGGCGAGGGCGCCGTACCCCCCCGCTTCGTGGATCTGCAACTTGACTCCCAGCCGCTTCGCCTCGTCAACCATGCCCTGATTGACCGAAAGCCAGTAGGCGTCGCGCAGATGGGGGTAGAGGGCACAGAGGGTCAGCGGTTTGGTTGCGGCGGCGGATTCCGGCCACTGCTGGCGCACCGGCTGGCCGCTGAATTCGCCGCCGGGCCAGATATCGACCGCAAAGGCGAGGGCGGCGCGGGGAAGCATTAGCAACCAGATCAGCAACAACGGGGAGAGATAGACGCTTCGCATGGTCAGGGGTTTTGTTAAAGTGTTGGGTCATATTATCCGGTCAAAGCCGACCACAACCAAGGGACTTCCCGTGAGAATCTTTTCCGGCCTGGGTGGCAAGTTGCTGCTGGCCTTCTCCCTGATGGCATTACTCACACTGAGTGCCTCCCTGCTGGGCTGGGTGGGGCTTAGCCATCTGCGCCAGCTGGAGCAAGGGGTGCAGCAGACGTTGGCCGATCAGGAGCTGGCCCGCACGCTCTCTCGCCTCAGCGGCGAGATCCAGAGCGCGTCACGGCTGCTGGCCACCGCAACCAGCGAGCAGGAGCGGGAGCATCAGGGACGCTTGCTCACCCTGCAGGGGCAACAACTGCAACAGGTGCTGGCGCAACTCGGCCGTGGGCAGGGTTCAACAAGCCTCGATCAGCTCAGTCAGAGCATCATCGGCAATCTGGGCCAGCAGGGCTGGCTGGTGGGGGAGCGGTTGACCCTGATGGCGCAGGGTGAAGCGCAGCGGGCCCGTCTGGTGGCGGCGGCCGGACAGATCGCCGAGCTGGCGCGCAGCCAGATGGAGAACGCCGAAACCGTGATGGTGGCGGGATTGGGTTCCCTCTACCAACAGCAAGGTGCGCAGGCGGCCCGGACGCTGGACCGCCTGCTGGAGCAGGATCTCGACTGGCTGGAGCAGATGACCGAGCTGCGTCATCGCACCCTGATGCAGCAGCAGCGCATCGAAGAGATGTGGCGCAGCGAACGGCAGGAACAGTTGCAAACGCTATTGCAAGAGGGGCAGCGGGAGTTGGCCATCTTGCAACTGCGGGCCGGGGCTGTGACCGATCCGGCCCGCCGGCAGGCGGTGGAGCAGGCGCTGACCGTGCTGGCGCAGAGCGACAAGTTGGTGCAACTGCGCAGCGACTGGCTCGGCAAGGGGGAGGCGCTGCGGGTGCTGGCCAATGCCAATGAAGCCCTGATGAGCAGTCTCAACCAGCAGGTCGGAGAGCTGGTCAGCCGTGCCCGCGATTCGCTGGGGCAGAGCCAGCAGGCGCTAAGCCAGCGCCTAAGGCTGCTGGAGCAGGCGTTGATGGCCATTGGCCTGCTCACCCTGCTACTGCTGATGCTGTTGATGTGGCGCATGGTCTATGGCCGGATCGTCTGGCCGCTGCAACGGGCGGTGGCGGGGATGAGCCGGTTGGCGCGCGGGGATCTGGCCCCCCTTGAGCCGATCGCCAGCTCCGGGCGCGATGAGCTGGCGGAGTTGGGTCGGGCCCTGCAGGTGTTTCGTGACAATGCGGTTGAGCTGGGCCGCTATCAGCGCGAGCTGGAGTCGCGGGTCGAGGAGCGCACCGGCCAGCTCAGCCACGCCAACGAGCGGCTCAATGAGGAGGTGGAGAAGCAGCGGCAAGCCCGCGCCGAGGCCGAACAGGCCAACCGCGCCAAGTCGGTGTTTCTCGCCACCATGAGCCACGAGATCCGCACCCCCATGAACGGCATTCTCGGGGGGCTGACACTGCTGGAAGATACCCACCTGAGCGATACCCAGCAGCGATATCTGGCCGCCATCGAGCACAGTGGCGAATCCCTGCTGGAGATCCTCAACGACATTCTCGACTACTCCAAGATAGAAGCGGGCCATGTGGAGGCGCGCCGTGAGCCCTTCCCCCTGTTCCTGCTGGTGGATGAGCTCTGCGCGTTGTTTCGGCCAAAGGCAGCGGCCAGAGGAGTGGCCCTGGTGCTGGAGTATGCGCCCGAGCTGGCGCCTGTGGTCGAGGGGGATCTGGGCAAGCTGCGCCAGGTGCTCGGCAACTTGCTCGGCAATGCGGTCAAGTTTACCGCCCGTGGCCAGATTACCCTGACGGTGGCGCCCCTTGTCTGTCATGGCCCTTGTGCCGAGCCCTGCATCCGCTTCGTAGTGCGCGATACCGGCCCCGGCATTCCGGCCGATGAGCAGGAGGCGGTGTTCGAGGCGTTTCGCCAGCGCAAGCGTGATATAGGCCATCAGGGCGGCACCGGGCTGGGACTGGCGATCAGCCGCAAGCTGGTGGCCGCCATGGGGGGCGAGCTTATCCTTGCCAGCGAACCGGGCAAGGGGTGTGAATTCAGCTTCAGTTTGCCGTTGCAGCGCTCGAGTGCCCAGCTGCCTGCCGAGGCGCAACCGCTGCATCTTGGCCAGTCCCGCGACATCCTGCTGGTGGAGGATAACGAGATCAACCGGCTGGTGGCGCACGGCATGCTGACCCGCCTCGGCCATCGCGTCACCCTGGCGGAGGATGGTCGCAGCGCGCTGGCGCTGGTGACCGAGTGCCCCTTCGAGCTGGCGCTGCTCGATATCAATCTGCCCGATATGGACGGTATGACCCTGCGCGAGGATCTGGCCGCCATCAGCGAGGAGATGCATGAGCGGCCGCTGCCCGCCATCGCCATCTCGGCCCAGATGTATCCGGAGGATATCCGCCACTGCCTTGCCGCCGGGTTTGTCGATTTTGTCGGCAAGCCGGTACGGCTGGCGGTGCTGGCGAACGCCATAGATCAACTATTTCGGCAAGAGGGCGCCGCTATCGAGCCACAGGTGCAGTTATCAGTAGCCGTGCCCCCAACTAACCACCCCGAGTGTGCCAATCCGGTGCTGGATGCCGATCTGCCCCTGCTCGGCATGGCGCGGATCCGTCAGCTGGTCGCGCTGTTTGAGTCGCAAGGGCGGGTGTTGCTGGATAAGTTGGCTCAGGGTGAGGGAAGTGAGCAACGTCAGCTGGCGCACAAGCTCAAGGGGAGTGCGCTGGCGCTGGGGTTGACCGAATTTGCCAGCCACTGTGCGGCTCTTGAGGCGGGAGGCGGGGATCCTGCGGCAATCGGGGCGCAATTTGACGCGGCGGTGAGCGGGTTGCAGCAGTGGCTGGCGGCCAACAGGGATGCGCCGTTCTGATCCCTGCTGGCGATGCACAACGTTCAGAGGGGGCCAGCCCCTGCGCCGTTATTCGCTCTCGCGAAACAGCACCTGCTTGCACTTGGCACAGACCCATTCCCGGCGAAAATCGGTCAGGTGCATCATGCCCACCTCCCGCAACTCGTGGTGGCCGCAGTGATAACAGAAGATGATGTCGCCATCGACTGATTCAGGGTGGGCCGCCAGATAGTCGGCTTTGGTGGGGAGCTGCTCCCACGAGGTGGTGGGGAGATGTTTGCGTTGGCTGGTGTAGTAGACCCAGTAGAACAGAAAAAAGACAGCCAGGATCACGAATGTCAGCAGATGGTCCATCTTGAACTCCTCCGGTTAGGTGCAGCCCCTCGGATGCATGGCTGCAATCAGCTCCATCATCATTAAATTTGTTTCGAATGAATATGTTACAGGATGGATAAAGAGGGCGTTGTGATCCCCTTCGGGTTTTGCCCGCCCGCGGCGGGATGAAAAATGTGCCGTTTGGCGGAGCGGCCAGAGTATTGAACGGGGAGGGAATCTTGTTTTTTACAACATAAATTCAACATTTTTTTAGGTGGTTGGACTGTCTCTTTGATCCAGCTCACGTTACAATGCCCGCGCCCACTTCACCTAACGCGCAAACGATTTTCAGGAGAGAAACGGATGTTGAAACGTGACATGACCATCGCCGGCTATGATCCAGAGCTGTGGCAGGCCATCACAGACGAGACCCGTCGTCAGGAAGAGCACATCGAGCTGATTGCGTCCGAGAACTACACCAGCCCCCGCGTCATGGAAGCCCAGGGCTCCCAGTTGACCAACAAGTACGCCGAAGGCTACCCGGCCAAGCGTTACTACGGCGGTTGCGAGTATGTGGATGTGGTTGAAACCCTGGCCATCGAGCGCGCCAAAGAGCTGTTCGGTGCCACCTACGCCAACGTGCAGCCGCACTCCGGCTCCCAGGCCAACAGCGCCGTCTACATGGCCCTGCTGCAACCGGGCGACACCGTGCTCGGCATGAACCTGGCCCACGGCGGTCACCTGACCCACGGCTCCCCCGTCAACTTCTCCGGCAAGCTTTACAACATCATCCCCTACGGCATCGACGAGTCCGGCAAGATCGACTACGACGAGATGGAGCGCCTGGCCGTTGAGCACAAGCCGAAGATGATGATCGGCGGCTTCTCCGCCTACTCCGGCATCGTCGACTGGGCCCGCATGCGCGAAATCGCCGACAAGATCGGTGCTTACCTGTTCGTGGACATGGCCCACGTAGCCGGTCTGATTGCCGCCGGCGTCTACCCGAACCCGGTGCCCCACGCTCACGTGGTCACCTCCACCACCCACAAGACCCTGGCCGGTCCGCGCGGTGGTCTGATCCTCTCCGCCGCGGACGACGAAGATCTGTACAAGAAGCTGAACTCCGCCGTCTTCCCGGGTGGTCAGGGCGGCCCGCTGATGCACGTCATCGCCGGCAAGGCCGTGGCCTTCAAGGAAGCGCTGGAGCCGGAGTTCAAGACCTATCAGGCTCAGGTCGTGAAAAACGCCAAGGCGATGGCTGCGACCTTTATCGAGCGCGGTTACAAGATCGTCTCCGGTGGTACCGACAACCACCTGATGCTGGTTGACCTGATCGGCCGCGAGCTGACCGGTAAGGATGCTGACGCTGCGCTGGGCAAAGCCAACATCACCGTCAACAAGAACTCCGTGCCCAACGACCCGCGCTCCCCGTTCGTCACCTCCGGTGTACGGATTGGTACCCCGGCCATCACCCGCCGCGGTTTCAAGGAAGCCGAGTCCATCGAGTTGACCCACTGGATCTGCGACGTACTGGACAACCACGACAACGATGCCGTGCTGGCCACCGTACGCGAGAAGGTGCTGGATATCTGCCGCCGATTCCCGGTTTATGGCTGATAAGTCAGACCATCCGGTTTGAGACCAATGCCACCTGCGGGTGGCATTGTTTTTTCTGGCTTTTACCGGTTTTGGATGGCCGTGCTACACTGGCCGACCTAGATCCTGGCCCGCCGGGCCGGTCCCTGTTCCATTAACGCCGGAGGTCCGATGCATTGCCCATTCTGTAGTGCGGTTGATACCAAGGTGATCGATTCCCGTCTGGTGGCAGAAGGCCATCAGGTGCGCCGCCGTCGTGAGTGTCTGCTCTGTCACGAGCGTTTTACCACCTTCGAGATGGCCGAGCTGGTGATGCCCCGCGTCATCAAGTCCAACGGCTCCCGCGAGCCGTTTAATGAAGACAAGCTGCGCGCCGGCATCCTGCGGGCGCTGGAGAAGCGGCCGGTGAGCATGGAGGCCATCGAAAAGGCGGTCAACCATATCAAATCCCGCCTGCGTGCCACCGGCGAGCGCGAAGTCGCCTCCGAGCTGGTGGGCAATCTGGTGATGGATGAACTTAAGAGTCTGGACAAGGTGGCCTATATCCGCTTTGCCTCCGTCTATCGCAGCTTCGAAGATATTCGCGAGTTCGGTGAAGAGATCGCCAAATTGGAGAAATGATGGTATCGGATGGGCAAGTGGATATCCGCTTCGCCCCTCTCTACCTCAGGACACGAAGATATTCGCGAGTTCGGCGAAGAGATCGCCAAGCTGGGGAAGTAAACCGCCATTCTCACCCATGTTGCCGCGTCCGATTACGCTGCGCTAATCGAACCTACGATACTGCGTAAAGTCGAGATGTGTTGTCAAAGGAGCCCGAATGTTTAGTCAAGATGATTACCAATGGATGAGTCGGGCCCTCGAACTGGCCCGCCGCGGCCGCTACACCACGGCCCCCAATCCCTGCGTCGGCGCCGTGCTGGTCAAGGATGGCGTGGTGGTTGGCGAAGGGTGGCATCAGAAGGCGGGCGAGCCCCATGCCGAGGTCTACGCCCTGCGCGCCGCCGGTGACAACGCCCGCGGCGCCACCGCCTATGTAACCCTCGAACCCTGCTCCCACCACGGTCGTACTCCCCCCTGCGCCGAGGCGCTGATCAACGCTGGCGTGGCCCGGGTGGTGGCGGCCATGGTCGATCCCAATCCCCAGGTGGGCGGACGTGGCCTGCGCATGCTCTCCGAAGCGGGGATCAAGACAGATTTCGGCCTGCTGGCGAGCGAAGCCGAGGCGCTCAACCCGGGCTTTTTCAAGCGGATGCGTACCGCCTTCCCGCGGGTGACCGTCAAGCTGGGGGCCAGCCTCGATGGCCGCACCGCCATGGCGAGCGGCGAGAGCCAGTGGATCACCTCCCCGGATGCGCGCCGTGACGTGCAACGGCTGCGGGCCCGCCACGATGCGGTGCTCTCCAGCGCTGAAACCGTGCTGGCCGATGGTGCCTCCCTGACCGTGCGCTGGGACGAGCTGCCCCCCTCGGTCAAGGTAAGTTATCCCAAGGAGACCCTGCGCCAGCCGCTGCGGGTTATCGTCGATTCGCAAAACCGCCTCACACCCGACTTGCCTCTGTTCCAGAGCGAGAGCCCGGTGCTGCTGGCCCGTCACAAGGCGTCCGGCGAGTGGCCCGAGTGGGTGCAGCAGCTGGAGCTGCCGCTGCTGGATGGCAAGCTGGATCTGGTCAGCCTCTTCATGCTGCTGGCCAAGCAGAACGTCAACTCGGTGCTGGTCGAGGCGGGCCCGCGGCTCTGCGGCGCCCTGCTGGAAAAAGGGCTGGTGGATGAGCTGGTGCTCTATCAGGCGCCCAAACTGATGGGCGACGAGGGACGCGGTCTGTTCCATCTGCCTGGCCTGACCCGGCTGTTCCAGGCGCCCAAGCTCGCCATCAAGGATGTGCGCATGGTGGGGCCGGATATTCGCATTACCGCCAAAATAGCCTGATTTATCAATGTTCAAGGGGGCATAATCAGTCCCCGTCATCAGCAAGGTGATCTGCATGTTTACCGGAATTATAGAAGCGGTGGGAACCCTGGCAGAACTGCGCCGTCAGGGCGACGACATGGCCCTCACCGTGCACGCCCCGGGCCTGGATTTTAGCGACGTCAAGCTGGGCGACTCCATTGCCACCAACGGCGTCTGCCTCACCGTCGTGGCGCTCGGCGACAAGAGCTATACCGCCGACGTGTCGCTGGAAACCCTCTCCCGTACCGGTTTTGCCGCCGCCAGAGTGGGCGATCGGGTCAACCTCGAGAAGGCGCTGATGCCCACCTCCCGCCTCGGCGGCCATCTGGTCTCCGGCCACGTAGACGGAGTAGGGGAAGTGAAAAGCGTCTCCAGCAGCGGCCGCGCCATCGAGTACTGGATCAAGGCGCCGGGGGAGCTCTCCCGCTATATCGCCGAGAAAGGCTCCATTGCGGTGGATGGTATCAGCCTCACCGTCAACGCGGTGCAGGGGGACCTTTTCCGCCTGACTATCGTGCCCCACACCGCGCAGGAGACCACCATCGCCAGCTGGAAGCCGGGCCACAAGGTCAACCTCGAGGTGGATCAGATCGCCCGCTATCTGGAGCGGCTGATGATGGGGAAAAGTCAGGAGAGCAGCGCCTCGACCCTGACCATGGAGACGCTGGCCAAGGCCGGTTTTCTCTGACGGTGTGCGCTGAGTCTGGCCACCAAAACGATTTTCTGTGATCCCGCTCTGATTGAAATGGAGCCGCTAGCCCCAATCTAGAGCAACATACACACGCATTTGCGTTGAGCCTGCGGGCTCAACCCCCAAGCACACTGATGGAGTAGCCCATGGCGCTGAGCACAACCCAGGAAATCATTGCCGATATCAAGGCTGGCAAGATGGTGATCCTGATGGATGACGAAGACAGGGAGAACGAAGGGGACCTCATCATGGCCGCCTCCTGCGTCCGTCCGGAGGATATCAACTTCATGGCCCGCTACGGCCGTGGCCTCATCTGCCTGACATTGACCCGGGATCGCTGCAAGCAATTGGCGCTGCCGCTGATGGTGGATCGCAACAATGCCCAGTTCTCCACCGCCTTTACCGTCTCCATCGAGGCGGCAGAAGGGGTGACCACAGGCATCTCCGCCGCGGATCGCGCGGTGACCGTGCAGGCGGCTGTGGCGCCCAATGCCAAAGCGGCCGATCTCGTGCAGCCGGGCCACATCTTCCCGCTGATGGCACAGGATGGCGGCGTGCTGACCCGCGCCGGTCACACCGAAGCGGGTTGCGATCTGGCCCGTCTGGCCGGTTTCGAGGCGGCCGCCGTCATCGTCGAGATCCTCAACGAGGATGGCACCATGGCGCGCCGTCCTGACCTGGAGATCTTCGCCGAGGAGCACGGCATCAAGCTTGGCACCATCGCCGACCTTATCGAGTACCGCAACCAGCACGAGACCACGGTCGAGAAGGTGGCCGAGTGCAAGCTGCCGACCGAGTTTGGCGAGTTCGACCTCATCACCTTCCGCGACACCATCGACAATCAGGTTCACTTCGCCCTGAAAAAGGGTGAGGTGCAGGCCGACCAGCCAACCCTGGTGCGGGTTCATCTGCACGATGTGCTGAGCGATCTGCTGCTGACCGACCGCCACGCCGCCCGCAGCTGGCCGCTGCCCAAATCCATGGCCCGCATTGCCAGCGAAGGCGGGGTGCTGGTGATTTTGGGGGCGGAATCCCATGGCGCCGAGCTGCTGGCCCGGGTCAAGGGTTTTGAAGCCGCCGACAAGGGGCTGGCGCCGGAAGGAGCCAAGTGGCAGGGCACCTCGCGCCGGGTGGGCGTCGGTTCCCAGATCCTCAAGGCCCTTGGCGTAAGCAAGATGCGCCTGTTGAGCTCACCGAAGAAGTACCATGCCCTCGGTGGTTTCGGTCTGGAAGTGGTTGAGTACGTCGGCGAGTAAAGCTCCACCAGAGAAGTACCATCCCCTTCCGGGTGGTTTCGGTTTGGAAGTGGTTGAGTACATCGGCGAGTAACGTTCTACCAGAGAAGTACCATCCCCTTCCGAGCTGTTTCGATCTGGAAGTCGTGGAATTCACCGGCGAGTAAGTGCGCAGGACTGGTTACATCGCGATCATGGCCGTCTATTGCGGCCATGGTTTTTGTCGTGGGTCTGTTGTGCTAGAATGTGCGCACTTTTGACTCCGGCCCTTTTGATTGCACAGATACAGGATTTCCAATGAAGGTTATCGAAGGAAATATCGCCGCTCCTGAGGCGCGCGTTGCTATTGTTGTTGCCCGTTTCAACAGCTTCATCAACGACAGTCTGGTGAACGGCGCGGTGGACGTACTGAAGCGTCAAGGTCAAGTGCAGGACAGCAACCTGACACTGGTAAAAGTGCCGGGCGCGGTTGAAATGCCATTGGTCATCAAGAAGCTGGCCAAGAGTGGTCAATACGATGCCATCGTGGCGGTCGGTACTGTCATCCGTGGCGGCACCTACCACTTCGACCTGGTGGCAAACGAGAACAGCAAGGGCATGGCCCAGGTAATGATGGAATATGAAATTCCCGTTGCCTTCGGTGTGCTGACCACTGAAAACATTGAACAAGCCATCGAGCGTGCAGGTACCAAGGCGGGTAACAAGGGTGCAGAGGCTGCACTGGCAGCGCTCGAAATGATCAACGTCCTGAAAGAACTGGACGTGTAACGAGGAGAAGTACATTGAAACCGTCTGAGCGCCGTAAAGCCCGCCATTGCGCCACCCAGGCCATCTACCAGTGGCAGATGACCAAGGCTAACGTGGGTGACATCGAAGAGCAGTTCAAGATCGATCAGGACACCAAGGGTGTAGACCTGAACTATTTCCGCGATCTGCTGTTCGGGGTAGCCCTCCACTGCAGCGAGCTGGACAAGGTGTTTGCACCTTTCCTCTCCCGTCCGCTGGAAGAAGTGGACATGGTGGACAAGGCGATCCTGCGTCTGGCGACCTATGAGCTGACCCGTCGTGATGATGTACCGCCGCGCGTGGTCATCAACGAAGCGATCGAGCTGGCCAAAGCTTTTGCTGCCGATGACAGCCACAAGTTTGTCAACGGTGTACTGGACAAGGTGATCAAGTCGCTGAACAAGCGTTGATCCTGCTGTCCGTCAGCATCTAAGAGAGGAGCCAGCTTATTGCTGGCTTTTTACTGTATGGGTGAATTTGAGCTGATTGATAAGTACTTCAAGGTCCCCCACGCCCGCAAGGACGTGGTGATGGGCCCTGGAGATGACTGTGCCCTGCTGACCCTGCCCCCCGATACCCAGCTGGCGGTGAGCACCGACACTCTGGTGAGCGGCGTACACTTCTTTCCCGACATGGATCCGGTGGATCTCGGCTACAAGGCGCTGGCGGTCAATCTCTCCGATCTCGCCGCCATGGGGGCCGAGCCGCGCTGGGTATCGCTGGCGCTGACTCTGCCTGCCATCAACGAAGGTTGGGTCGCCGGTTTTGCCGAAGGGTTTCTGGAGCTGGCCGAGTACTACAATGTGGCGCTGGTGGGCGGAGACATGACCCGCGGGCCGCTCTCCATCACCATCTCGGTGAAGGGATCGGTGCCTGCCGGTCGCGCCCTGATGCGCAGCGGCGCCAAAGCCGGTGACGGCATCTATGTCACCGGCACTTTGGGGGATGCCGCGCTGGCGCTCTCCCACCTGCTGGGCAAACGCACCCTCAACGAGAACCAGCTGGCTGCTGTGCTGCCACGGCTCGACCATCCCCATCCCCGCATTCTGGCCGGTCAGGCGCTGCGCGGGCTGGCGGGGAGTGCGCTGGATCTCTCCGATGGTCTGGCATCGGATCTCGGCCATATCCTCAAGGCCTCCGGCGTGCGGGCCCAGATCGATCTCGATCTGCTGCCGCTCTCGCCGGTGCTGCAGGATGCGGTGAGCGAGCAGGAGGCGTGGCAACTGGCGCTGGCCGGTGGCGATGACTACGAGCTCTGCTTTACCGTACCGGAGGAGTACCGCGGCGCGCTCGATACGGCGCTGGCCCACAGCGGGGTCAAGTTCAGCCGCATCGGCCGCATCGTGGCGGGCGAGCCGGGCATCGACTACCTGCGTGGCGACCAAGCGGTCGAGCTGCAACTGAAAGGGTGGGATCACTTCGCATGAGTTTGTTCAGGATAAAGCCCGAGCTGAAACGACTGGATCTGAAAAATCCGCTTCATTTTTTGGCGGTGGGGTTTGGTTCCGGTCTCAGCCCCAAGGCGCCGGGCACCATGGGCACCCTGGCGGCCATTCCGCTCTACCTGCTGGTGAGCGGGCTGCCGACCCACTGGTTTATCGCCTTGCTGGCGGTGGGGTTTGTGGTCGGTATTCGTATCTGCCAGAGCGCCACCGATGCCATCGGTATGCCGGATCACGGCGCCATCGTCTGGGACGAGGTGATCGGTTTTGGCGTCACCATGATCGCCGCGCCAGACGGCTGGGAGTGGGTGGTGGCGGGCTTCGCGCTGTTCCGGTTGTTTGATGTGCTCAAGCCCTGGCCCATCTCCTGGTTTGATCGCCGGATCCACGGTGGCCTGGGCATCATGCTGGACGATCTGATCGCCGGCCTGTTCGCCCTGTTTTGTATGCAATTACTGGCATTCTGGCTCGGTTGAGAGCCACCTTCCGGGGGATGACCGTTCTGGCATCCCCCGATTTATATCTGCTTAATTTTCATTCATCGGCATATGCTGCCGTTTATCATCCATTTCACATAAATATTCACTACTCATTCGGGGCTGGTGATTGTTTTGGAAATAGTGATAAATGCTGCTTGTTGCGTTGTTGTTGAAATTAAAGTAATGATACCAATAGATGTACGGACGCACCGGCCATTTGTGTGATGAAAATCATCATTTATCTCTGCCGAATTGGTGGTTATCTGCACAAAACATTGCGGAATTGTATAACTCAATCATTTACACCCGTGGTCAAACCGTCTAAGTTACTCGCGGGTTATTCCAAAAAAATGCAAAAAACCCGCCCGGATCGCTGGTTTCGCTGCCTCATGGATTGAGCAAATATTGCCCGAGGTAACAACCGGCATCTGCGGCTGATTTACGGACGAATTATTTGGGACGGATGTCCCCCGCAGAGGTAAACATGTCCTTGCTCGAAGTAAAGAACTTGCGGATCGAGTACCCCTCCCGCTACGGGGTGCTGGCCGCGGTGAAGGATCTCTCTTTCTCTATCGAAAAGGGTGAGATTGTCGGGGTGGTCGGTGAATCCGGTGCCGGCAAGTCCACCATCGGCAACGCCGTTATCGATCTCCTGAGCCCGCCGGGTCGCATCGCCCGTGGCGATATCTATCTCAATGGCGAGCTCATCTCCGGCAAGAGCCAGAATGAGATGCGGGCCATCCGTGGCTCCCGTATCGGGTTCATCTTCCAGGACCCCATGACCTCCCTCAACCCGCTGTTCACCGTTGAGCATCAGCTGGTGGAGACCATTCTGGCCAATACCGACCTCTCTCGCGAAGCCGCTTTTGCCAAGGCATTGGAGCTGATGGGGGCGGTGGGTATTCCGCAGCCGGAGCTGCGCATCAAACAGTATCCGCACCAGTTCTCCGGTGGCATGCGTCAGCGGGTGGTTATCGCCATCGCGCTCTCCTGCGATCCGGAGCTGATCATCGCCGACGAGCCGACCACGGCGCTGGACGTCTCCATTCAGGATCAGATCCTCCAGCTTATCCGCGCCCTCTGCAAAGAGCGTCAGGTGGGCTGCATGCTGGTGACCCACGACATGGGGGTAGTCTCCAACGTTACCGACAAGGTGGCGGTGATGTATCGCGGCGATCTGGTGGAGTTCGGCCTGACCGAACAGGTGCTGGGCAGCCCCAATCACCCCTATACCCGCAGCCTCATCTCGGCGGTACCCCGCTCCGATGTGAAGCTGGTGCGTTTCCCGCTGGTCTCCTATATCGAGGATGCCAGTGCGCCGGATACCAATATCGACCTCAAGACCCACTGGCTCGGCCAGAGTCAGGACGAGCGTGCCTATGAAGGGGCGCTGCTGCGGGTGGATAACGTCGATCTGAAATTCGTCACCAAGGACTCTATCTTCCCGAGCCGCCGCCAATATGTGCGCGCCTGCAACAACATCAGCTTCGAGATCTTCGAGGGTGAAACCTTCGGTCTGGTGGGGGAGTCCGGCTCCGGCAAATCGACTATTGCCCGCGCCATCACCGGTCTCTATCCGCCTGATACCGGCAAAATCTTCTTTGAGGGGATCGATCTGACCGCTCTCAAGAGCGAGCGCGAGCGTCGCCCGCTGCGTCGCCAGATGCAGATGGTGTTTCAGAACCCCTATTCGTCGATGAACCCGCGGATGAAGGTGCGCGACATCATTGCCGAGCCGATCCGCTTCCATCAGTTGGCGAGCAGTGAGAGCCAGATTGAGGGGATTGTCGGCGATCTGCTGGATCACGTGGGTCTTGGTCGTGGTGCCGGGGTCAAGTATCCCCACGAGTTCTCCGGCGGTCAGCGCCAGCGCATCTCCATTGCCCGCGCCCTGGCCACTCGCCCGCGCTTCCTTATCTGCGACGAGCCGACCTCGGCGCTGGATGTGTCGGTGCAGGCCCAGATCCTCAACCTGCTCAAGGATCTGCAGCAGGAGCTCAAGCTCACCATGCTGTTTATCAGCCACGATCTGCCGGTGATCCGCCAGATGTGCGACCGCATCGGGGTGATGCAGCACGGCCATTTGGTGGAAGTGGCCGAGACCGAGAAACTCTTTACCAATGCCGAGCATGAGTACAGCCGCAAGCTGATCTCCCTCATGCCGGAGTTCAAGGGAATGTCCCGCGAGGGGCTGGAAATCGCAAGCTAGGAGAGCGCCGGTGCGCCGGTCTGCTTGTCAAAAAAAGTGTCATAAGAAAGCCAAAAGCATGGAGAACAAGATGAAGAAAGGATTGTCCAAGATTGCCCTGGCGCTGTTTGCCGCCGGTTTCGCCTTCAGTGTCTCAGCCGCTGATATCAAGGTGGGTGTCGCTTCTGACGCCACTTCGCTGGATCCGCAGGAGCAGCTCTCCGGTCAGACCCTGGAGATGTCGCACCTGGTATTCGATCCTCTGATGCGCTACACCCAGGACCTGCAGTTCGAGCCCCGTCTGGCCGAGAAGTTCGAGCGTGTCGATGACAAGACCGTCCGCTTCCACCTGCGCAAAGGGGTCAAGTTCCACTCCGGTAACGACTTCACCGCCGCCGACGTGGTGTGGACCGTCAACCGCCTGAAATCCTCCGTCGACTTCAAGGCGATCTTCGATCCCATCAGCGAAGTGAAGAAGGTCGATGACTACACCGTGGATCTCGTCACCGCCAAGCCGTTCCCGCTGGTGCTGCAGACCGTCACCTACATCTTCCCGATGGACTCCAAGTTCTACACCGGCAAGACCGAAGCGGGCAAAGACAAGGCCGAGATCGTCAAAAACGGCGACTCCTACGCCTCTACCCACGTCTCCGGTACTGGCCCGTTCACCGTCAAGTTCCGCGAGCAGGGTGTGAAGCTGGATTATGCCCGCAACGCCAACTACTGGGACAAAGCCTCCAAGGGTAACGTCGAGAACCTGACCGTGGTGCCCATCAAGGAAGATGCGACCCGTGTTGCAGCCCTGCTGGGTGGCGACGTGGACATGATCTATCCGGTTGCGCCGAACGATCTGGAGCGCGTGAAGAATGGCAAGGACTCCCAGCTGGTCACCCTGTCCGGTACCCGCGCCATCATCATCGAGCTGAACCAGAACACCAACCCGGCACTGAAAGACAAGCGTGTACGTCAGGCGATCAACTACGCCATCAACCAGGTGGGCATCGTCGAGAAGATCAACAAGGGCTTCGGTACCCCAGCGGGCCAACTGAGCCCGAAAGGCTATGCCGGTCACAACGAGGCGCTGGTACCCCAGTATGATCTGGCCAAGGCCAAGGAGCTGATGAAAGAGGCCGGTTACGAGAAAGGCTTCAAGATGACCTTCATCTCCCCAGCTGCCCGCTACGTCAACGATGTCAAGATTGCCCAGGCTGTCTCCGCCATGCTGGCCAAGATCAACATCAAGGTGGATCTGAAGACCATGCCGGTGGCCCAGTACTGGCCCGAGTTTGACAAGTGCGCCGCGGACATGCAGCTGATCGGCTGGCACTCCGACACCGAAGATACCGCGAACTTCTTCGAGTTCCTGACCTTCACCAAGGATGCCAAGACCGGTATGGGCCAGTACAACTGTGCCGGTTACGCCAACGCCGAAGCTGACAAGCTGGTGATGGATGCCAACGCCGAGACCGATCCGGCCAAGCGTGCTGAGATGCTGAAGAAGGTCGAAGCCATGCTGATCGAAGATGCTGCCTACGTGCCGTTGCACTGGGAAGATCTGGCCTATGGCGCCAAGAAAAACGTCGACATCAAGCCGGTGGTCAACGTGATGAACTTCCCTTACCTGGGTGACCTGGTGGTCAGCAAGTAAGAGAAGCGCTAAGGAAGGACGGGGCGGGGTGGTCAGCTGGTCACTCCGCCCACTAACAGAAGCCTGTGCCACGACACAGGCCACGTAGAAGGACAAGCATGTTTACATTCCTGCTGAAACGGTTCTATCAGGCCGTGATAGTGATGTTCGTCATCAGCCTGGTCGCCTTCTCCATCCAGGACAACCTGGGTGACCCGTTGCGCGAGCTGGTGGGACAATCCGTCTCCGAAGCCCAGCGTCACGAGTTACGCGAGAAGATGGGCCTCAACGATCCCTTCCTCATCAAATACAGCCGCTTTCTGAAAAATGCGGTGCATGGGGATTTGGGCACCTCCTATTTCTTCAAGCGACCCGCTCTCGAGGTGATCCTCGACAAGCTGGTGGCTACCCTTGAGCTGGTGTTTGCTGCCGCGCTCATCATCGTGGTGGTCTCCATTCCACTTGGTGTCTATTCGGCGATCCGCCCGCGCAGCATTCCCACCAAGATCATCATGGCGGGGAGCAGTATCGGCATCTCGATACCGGTATTTTTGACCGCCATCATGCTGATGTACCTCTTCTCCATCCAGCTGGGCTGGCTGCCTGCCTATGGCCGCGGCGAGACCCGTAACCTGCTGGGCTGGGAGTCGGGCTTCTTCACCTGGGACGGCATCCTGCACCTGATCCTGCCGGCGGTGTCGCTCTCTTCCATCATGCTGCCGCTGTTTATCCGGCTGGTGCGCTCCGAGATGCTGGAGCAGCTCTCCTCCGAATACGTCAAGTTTGCCCGCGCCAAGGGGCTGGACAACAACAAGGTCTACTATCAGCACGCTCTGAAGAACACCATGCTGCCGGTCATTACCGTCGGTGGGGTGCAGATCGGCACCATGGTGGCCTACACCATTCTGACCGAGAGCGTGTTCCAGTGGCCGGGCACCGGCTTCCTGTTCCTCGAGGCGATCCACCGGGTCGATACGCCCCTCATCACCGCCTACGTCATCTTCGTGGGATTGATCTTCGTGGTGACCAATACCCTAGTCGACCTGCTCTACGGGTTGATCAACCCGACCGTTAACCTGACTGCCAAGGGGTAAGCGCATGACTAATGCTGTAACTGCAAGCCCAAGCCGTTGGGCACGATTCAAGAACTCTGACATCGTCTACTACTTCCTGCGGGACAAGGTAGCCATGTTCAGCTTTGCGGTGTTCGTGGTATTTGTGCTGGCGGCGCTGCTGGCCCCGTGGCTCGCCCCGCACAACGTCTATGACCAGACCAGTTTTGATCTGATGGATGCCGAGTTGCCCCCCTCCTGGCTCGAAGGTGGCGAGGAGCGCTTCTGGCTCGGCACCGACAACCAGGGGCGGGATATCTGGAGCACCATCCTCTATGGCGCCCGTATCTCCCTCACCATCGGCCTGTTTGCGGTGGCGCTGCAGCTGGTGCTCGGTATCGTCATCGGTCTGATTGCCGGTTATTTCGGTGGTCGTATCGACAACCTGCTGATGCGCTTTGCCGATGTGCAGCTGTCGTTCTCCACCATGATGGTGGCGATCATCATCTCCGCCATCTTTCAGGCAACCTTTGGCTCCGAGTTTTACTCGAAGTTTGCCATCATGATGCTGGTGGTGATCATCGGTATCGCCGAGTGGCCGCAGTACGCCCGTACTGTGCGCGCCTCTGTGCTGGCGGAGAAGAAGAAGGAGTATGTGGAAGCGGCCAAGGTGATGGGGTTCCGCGCCCCGCGCATCATGTTCCGCCACATTCTGCCCAACTGCCTGTCGCCCATTCTGGTGATCTCCACTGTGCAGGTGGCCAACGCCATCATGAGTGAAGCTGCACTCTCCTTCCTCGGTCTGGGGATGCCGGTTGATCAGCCCTCGCTCGGTTCGCTTATCAGCGTCGGCTTCAACTACATCTTCTCCGGCTCTTGGTGGATCACCGCCTTCCCAGGCATCTGTCTGGTGGTGCTGGTGCTGGTCATCAACCTGCTGGGTGACTGGCTGCGGGATGTGTTTAACCCCAAGATCTACAAAGGTTAACGCGGGCTGATTCTGAAGCGCCGAGTCGCAGCTGTCAGAGCATTTGGATAAAAAAATCCGAAACCGGTTTAGCCGGTTTCGGATTTTTATTGGTCTTGAGCAGACAGCTTGTTGATTGCGCACCCATCAATAGTGCGGCGGCGGGGTTTCTTCGGCCATGCTGGCAATCTGGCTGGGTTGTACGCTTTGCAGTTTGTCGATCAGCAGCTGGATCTGGTATTTGAGCCGATCGAGTTCACGGCCCTGGGTGGTCACCTCGTCGTTGAGCTGCTCTATGGTGTATTCCGCATAGGCGAGACGGGTTTCCAGGGTTTCGATGCGATCGTTAAGTTGCTGACTCATGGGCCTTCGGGTCCTTACTTGATTGTCCAGATTTCGGCCAGACCACTGGAGCTGGCACTGACAAGGTGGCTATTGTCGCGCAAAGCGACGCCGTAGACCACTGCGCTGGGCGGTTTCACCTTGGGTTGCGGCGAGACGCGCCAGCTCTGCAGCAGGGCACCATCGCTCACTTGCCACAGGGAGAGCTGACGGGAAGGGGCGCCAGTGATGAGCCACTTGCCATCGTTGGCAAAGCGGGCGCTGGTGTAGACCTCGAAGCGGTGATCATATTGCAGCTGACTCACCTCCTTGCCGGTTTTCAGATCCCAGATGCTGGCCCGGCTGCTGTCGGCGGTGAAGGCG
Source organism: Aeromonas sp. R10-2 (assembly GCF_040908445.1). Classification (NCBI taxonomy): domain Bacteria; kingdom Pseudomonadati; phylum Pseudomonadota; class Gammaproteobacteria; order Aeromonadales; family Aeromonadaceae; genus Aeromonas; species Aeromonas sp. R10-2. The sequence goes on from NZ_JBFODS010000007.1 coordinate 40,224, forward strand.
TAGCGGCCGCTCGGCTCTAGTCTGGCCATGATCACCCGGCCACCATGGTTGAAGCGCCAGATCACCTGCCCGCTACGGGTATCCCACAGATAGGCGCTGTAGTCGTTGCCGCCGGTCAGGGCGTAGCGACCGTTGGCGGAGAGATCCACCGTATTGACCTGTTCGGTGTGCCCCAGAAACTGCAGGCGACGACCGCTTCGGGTATCGAGCCACTCGGCCTTGCCATCTTCCCGCCCGATCAGCACATAACGACCGTCGGCAGAGAGCGCGATGTCCCTCAGCCTGGATTCAGGAAGTGAGTAGTAGCCTTGTGATTGCCCGTCGCTCAGCCGCCAGGTTGCAAAGGTGTCGGGGGTGGCGGTGACGGCATGGCTGTTGCCTTCGGAAAAGCGGGTAATGAATACCAGATCATCCGCCGAGTCGGATTGCTTCCAGCGCCAGCGTTGACGGTTCTGTTCCAGATCCCAGACGATGATGCCCTGGCTGATGCTGGAGACGATGGCTTGCTTGCCATCACTGGAGAGATCTGCGGTCAGCAGACCCGTGCTGGCGAGGGTCATTTGCTGGTTGGGTTGGGAGCTCTGCTCGCAACCGGTGAGCATTAAACAGAGGCTCACCAGATAAATGGCACTTTTTATCATTTTTGCGGTCTCACGCTTTTGTTACCTGCGATCACGGCGTTAGTATAAGGCGCTTATCACGATAAACCTCTCATTTCACGATGGAACCGAGAGCGGTATTTGGAGTTTGGAGAAACTGATGAACAAATTTCTGAAGGTGTCCCTGTTGGCGGCGGCCGTTGCCGTCGGTCTGACTGCTTGCCAAAAAGACGAGAAGCCTGCTGCGGCCAATACCGCCGAAGTGAAGGCAGAAGCCAGCAAGCCGGCAGAGGCGACCAAGGCCGAAGCCAAGAGCTTTGAAGAGCAATCTGGCTACGCAATTGGCCTCTCCATGGGTCGTTACATCGCCAATACCCTGGAGCGTCAGCAGGAACTGGGCATCAAACTGGACAACGCCGTGATCCTGAAAGGGGTGACTGACGGTCTGGGCAAAGAAGCCAAGATGACTGATGAAGAGATCCAGAAGGTACTGCAGGATTACGACGCCAAGATCAACGAGCTGACCAAGGCCAAGGCCGAGAAAGACGCCGTTGAGAATCTGAAGAAGGGCGAAGAGTTCCTGGCTGCCAACGCCAAGAAAGAGGGTGTTAAGAGCACTGAATCCGGCCTGCAATACGTGGTCGAGAAGATGGGCACTGGCGCCAAGCCGAAATCTACCGACATCGTCAAGGTTCACTACACCGGTACCCTGACCGATGGCACCAAGTTCGACAGCTCCGTCGATCGCGGCGAGCCGGCTACCTTCCCGCTCAACCAGGTTATCCCGGGTTGGACCGAAGGTGTGCAGCTGATGCCGGTTGGCTCCAAGTTCAAGTTCTTCCTGCCGTCCAAGCTGGCCTATGGCGAGCACGGTGCAGGCTCCATCCCGGCGAATGCCGTACTGGTGTTTGACGTTGAGCTGCTGGCTATCGAGAAGCCGACTGCAGACGATGCCAAGAAGTAATCTTTTCTTGTAGTGAAAAACGGCTCCTTAAGGAGCCGTTTTTACTTGTGTATTCCCTGCAATCGCGGGATAACAGAGCTGTCTTGGCGTTGGGTTTGCGCGCGAAAATAAGGCAAAATAGATCGCAGAATCAAATACAAGGATGAGTCCAGTGGCTGAAAATAAATCGCGTGTCCTGCTGGTGGAAGATACCCGTAGTCTGGCGGTGGTCTATGAACAGTACTTGCGCCAGGAGGGGTACGAGGTGGTGCTGGCCGACTGCGGTCAGCAGGCGTTGGCGCAGTTGCTGGCAAGCCCTCCCCCCGTGGTGCTGCTGGATCTGGAGCTGCCGGATATGTCCGGTATGGATATTCTGCAAATGATCACCGAACAGCAGTTGCCCTGCTCTGTGGTGGTGATCACCGCCCACGGCTCGGTAGATGTGGCGGTGGAGGCGATGCGCCTCGGTGCCTTCGATTTTCTGACCAAGCCGTTTGACAGCAAGCGGCTCTGCGCCACCGTTCGCAATGCCTTGAAACACCAGCAGTTGAGCTCGCTGGTTGCCCACTATCGGGAGAATTTCGAACGCAGCTCGTTTTTCGGTTTTATCGGTGCCTCCATGTCGATGCAGGCGGTCTATCGCATCATCGAGAGCGCGGCGCCCAGCAAGGCGACCGTCTTTATCACTGGCGAGAGCGGCACCGGCAAAGAGGTGTGTGCCGAGGCGATTCACCAGTGCAGTCCCCGCAGCGAACAGCCCTTTATTGCCCTCAACTGCGCCGCCATTCCCCACGATCTGATGGAGAGCGAGATCTTCGGTCATGTGAAGGGCTCTTTTACCGGCGCCCAGGGGGATCGCAAAGGGGCAGCCAGTCTTGCCGATGGCGGTACCCTCTTTCTCGACGAGATCTGCGAGATGGATCTCGACCTGCAGAGCAAGCTGCTGCGCTTTATTCAGACCGGGACCGTGCAGCGGGTCGGCAGCGGCAAGCTCGAGACGGTGGATGTGCGCTTTATCTGCGCCACCAACCGGGATCCGCTGGTCGAGGTAAAAGCGGGCCGTTTTCGCGAGGATCTCTACTATCGGCTCCACGTCATTCCGCTTACCCTGCCGCCGCTGCGGGAGCGGGGTGAGGATATACTGCTGCTGGCGCGTACCCTGCTGCAGAGCTACGCCAAGGAGGAGAACAAACGCTTCAAGGATTTTGATGTCGAGGCGGCGCGAGTGCTGCTCGACTACCCCTGGCCCGGCAACGTACGCGAGTTGCAAAACGTGGTACGCAATATCGTGGTGCTCAATGACAAGGAGCTGGTGAGCCCGGATATTCTGCCGCCACCGCTCAATGGGGTTCGTCCCCAGCTACCGACTGCGATTGCGGCAGCGGTGGCATCGGCTCCGGCCGCCACCGGTGTGGCCAACGGGCCAATTCGTCCGCTCTGGCTGGTGGAAAAAGAGGTGATTGAACAGGCCATCGCCAGCTGTGACGGCAATATTCCCAAGGCGGCGGCCCTGCTCGAGATCAGCCCCTCCACCATTTACCGTAAAAAGCAGGGGTGGGAGGAGTCCAATCGGGCCTGAACCATCTTGCCAGCAGAAAGGGCGGCTAGCGTGCCGCCCTTGCTATTTTGGGGATCAGAGTTTGGCGAGGCGCTTGAGGCGGGCCAGTCGTTCCCCCTCGTTGGCGCTGAACCAGCGGTCCTGTGACAGCAGAAACCAGGCGCGGGAGAAGTATTCCGCGGCCAGCGGATCGTCCAGCACCAAGGCATTCTCCCCCAGCTCCTCGAACAGATAACCATCCTCAGGTTCGCCAGCCTCGGCCATATCGGCCTTGAGCAGGTGCAGCTCTGCCAGCGCCTGCTGGTGCTGACCCTGGGCCCGAGTCAGGCGAGCCAGACTCCAGCGAGCGATAAACGCCTTGGCCGGCTGGTTATGCTGCAGATGCCAGGCCAGGCACTTCTGTTGCTGGATTTTCGCCTCATCAAAGCGGCCCAATTCGAACAGGGTCCAGCCCTGATTGTTGTAAAGGGGAGCCAGCCAGCCACGCACCTTCTCGTCACTGCTGCGTTCCGCCAGCTCCATTGCCAGTTGATGCCAGCGGCTCTGCTCTTCCAGCGGCGCAGCGATGGCGATCATGTGGGCGGCGTCGATGGCGAGATAGGTCTCCTTCTCCTTGAGCCCCCATTGCCAGGCTTGTTCAAACAGCGGTTTGGCTCTGGCTTTGTCGCCCGCCGAGTTAAAGGTGCGGCCTCGCTCCAGCAGGGCCCGGATCCAGGCTCTGGGGGTTTTGTCGGTGAGGCGAGGCGCTATCTCGTCGAGCAGCTGATGGGCTTCGGCAAACTGGCGCTGCAGCGAGTGGGTGCGGGCAATTTGGGTCAGCAACTCCAGTTCGAGTTGCAGGTCGGCAGCGGCGCGCGCTTCGGGAAGACGGGTGTGAAAACGCAGGGCGCTGGCGGCGGGATCCTGATAATCCCACAGCGCCATGAAATCGGGCGGATTGTCCATTTGGCCTCCTTGCTGGTTATCCTGTCACCAAGATGCCTGCAGGCCATTGTTTGTACAAGGGGCGCCCGTCACAGAGCGCCCCTTGAGCCATGCTAACGGCTGTGCCAGTCGGTCAGTAGACCATGGCCAGGCTCATCAGCATCAGACCGAGGGCGGCAAAGGCCCCCTCCTTGATCGCGAGCCGTGGCACCAGCGCCTTGGGTAGGGCCGGAAACAGGCTCAGGGCAAAGCCAAGGCCCGGCATCAACCAGTGGAATGCCGGATCGCGCAGGGTGGGATCGGCGGCTCCATTGATGATGATCAGTAAAATAAACAGGGTGAAGGCGGGGAGGATAAACCAGCGTACCCCACCGGCGGCGACCGCCCGCAGCGGCGAAATGCGATAGAGCAGCATGGTCACAAGGAACAGAACAAAAGGGGCCAGCAGATAGAGCGGAGCGGGGTTCATAACATCTTTCCTGAAAACTGATCGTCAAAAAACCGATTGTCCGGTGCAAGAGGCGCGGGATTTAACCACTCTTCGCAGGTAATCACCAGCAGCCCGGGCCCGGGCTGTGAAGAGGATCTCGGATAAAGGTTTGCTAGCGCACTCTTAGTGCAACCAGAACCAGGCTGCAGCAAATCCCAGCCAGCTCAGCACCAGCAATATCCAGGGCAGGGGATGCTGATGGCTTACTTCAACCAGCTCCAGCTGATCGTCTTGTTCCTCGGTTTGTGGCGCGCCCTGTGGCTGCCTGGCTTTGGCCTGCAATTTTTTCTGGCGGCTCGCTTCACGGGCCCGCGCCTTCATCTGCTTCTTGTACTCGTCGATGCCTTTCTGGATCCCTTGCGCGATAAGCTGGGTCTGCTCCTTGGTCTGCCCCGGCTTCTGGTTGGCACGGGCAATTTTCATCGCCTCCTGCTGGGTCTCGGGGGAAATCTTGTCGTACTTGGCCATCAAATCATCTCCTCGGGCATGGCTGGCTGGGGAGTATGCCATAAAAACGGCGCCCTCAGGCGCCGTTGAATTTGATTGCTAGCTTAGATATCAAGGTTTGTAGTAGGTGACGGTAGGGTAGGGCAGTGAGATTTCCTTGTGCTTCTGCATATTCCATAAACATTTCATTTTCACCTATGCCCGAGTCAACGTAGTCCCCTTTGTTGGGTAAGTCTTCACGCTTGAGCAGACTGTTATAGCCGTCCTTACCTGCCGCGATATAAGTATTGGAGGCAATACGATAAACTTTCTGGTCATCCAGTGGTATCCAATTGCCGGTGATGCATCCGATCGGTTGAGTTGATATGATGAACTCTTTTGAGACCGACAGCTTCATGGCATCCATCACCGTCCACTGTCCTCGTTGTAACTCTGACCACGTATATCGCCATGGTAAGACCCCTGCTGGCCATGTTCGCTATCGTTGCCCCGTCTGTCCGCACGTGTTTCAGCTCACCTACACCTATGAAGCCCGCAAGCCTGGCGTCAAAGACAAGATTGTTGATATGGCGTTCAACGGCTCAGGTGTTCGTGATACTGCTCGCGTGCTCAAGATTGGCATCAACACTGTCATACGCGCCCTAAAAAACTCACCCCAAGGCAAGTAACCTCCGAAAAGGTGGTGCTCGATGACGTGGCGCTTATCTGCGAACTTGATGAGCAATGGGCCTATGTCGGCAACAAACAGCATCGACATTGGCTTTGGTATGCCTTTGATACCAAGAGAAAACGCGTCGTGGCATATACCTTTGGCCCACGCAACGATGAGACATGCCGTCGGTTGCTGAGCCTGCTTTCTCCGTTCCAGATAGGCTTTATCACCACTGATGACTGGGGGAGTTACGCCAGAGAGGTGCCGAGCGAGATGCATCTGACCGGGAAGATATTCACCCAGCGTATCGAGCGTAACAACCTGACGCTCAGAACGCGCATCAAGCG
>NZ_JBFODS010000070.1:0-3740 GCF_040908445.1 Aeromonas sp. R10-2
GTCTGGCGCGTCTTGCTGTGAGCAGCCCGAATGGCGACCTTGAGTCGTTCATCTTCTTGTTGGCGCTGTGACGGTGGACGCTGGCGCCAGTGGTAGAAGCCCGCACGAGAGACCTCCAGCACACGACAGATAACGGAAATGGGATAGATGTCCTTTTGGTTGGCTATCCACGCGTACTTGGCAGTGACTCCTGAGCAAAGTACGCGGCGGCCTTTTTTATGATGTCGCGCTCCATGTTGGCTTGTGCGAGAGCTTTGCGTAGCCGGGCCACTTCAGCCTCCAGCTCGGCGACAGAACGCGCTCCGGGAATGGCCGATGTATCCTTTCCTCCTTTGGCTGCGACCACCCAGTTGCTCAGTGTGCCTTTGGCAATACCCAACCTTCTGGCGGCTTCAGCTTGGCCAAGGCCTTGCTCCAACACCAGTCGAACCGCCTCTGCCCGAAACTCTGGTGAATAGTGTTCTCTCGATTTCATTCAATACCCCCGATTGTCTCATCGTAACAATCGGGACTGTCTGTGAAAATCAGGATACCTCAAAGGTCCCCTATCCCCAACATGCTCCAGAAAAGGCCCCTAGGCCATGACGGGACCTGCCATCAGAGCGGAGTAACAATCAGCAGAGCGCGGTAACGCACAGGACATCATGGAGGCGGGTATCTGTTGGGGCTTTCAACATCAATGCACCGCGGGAAGAGTACGCTCTGCATCTTGTGGGGCCTGCCCAGCAGGTGTTGGGTTGGCATAAAAAACCAACAGACATGAAATCGATATTCCAAAAGAAAAGCCCAACAACAACCAGATCCAACTAATCAACACAAACACAAAAAACCTTATTTTCAAAGCATTTAACATCGTTATCTCGCACAAACACAACCCAACGAGTGATCGGCATCACAATTACAAAAGCTCAGTTGTGAAATCGATTTCCCAAATTATTAGGTCGATCTATAGTGAGCGCAATTTAATAACTGAGGAATGATCATGAAAAAAATAATGCTGTGTTGCTCTGCCGGAATGTCCACCAGTCTGCTGGTTAAGAAGATGGTGATTGAAGCTGATAAACGAGGCTTGGCTGCCGAGATCAAGGCCTTTGGCGCATCAGAGTTCGATGATCAGATGCCGCTTTATCAGGTGGTTTTGCTAGGGCCACAGATCAAGTACATGCAACCCGAACTACAAGCCAAGGCAGCCATTCATGGGATCAAGGTACAACCAATTGACATGATGGATTACGGCATGCAACGCGGTGACAAGGTGCTGGATTACGCCCTGTCCCTTATTGATTAAGCGTGCGGACAAGGAAGGACACACACTATGAGTTCACTCTATGGGATGCTGGTCAAGTTGATCGAACAACAGATCGGCCCATTGGCAGGAAAACTGGGCCAGCAACGCTATGTTCTGGCCATCCGTGACGGCTTCATTGCCGCGCTGCCGTTCATGATCGTCGGCAGCTTTATGCTGGTCTTCATCTTCCCCCCCATCTCCAGCGAAACCACCTGGGGCTTTGCCAGAGCCTGGCTGGACTTCTCCAACACCTATCGTGCCGATCTCATGTTGCCCTTCAACATGAGCATGGGGCTGATGACGGTATTCATCTCTGTGGGAGTCGCATCCAGCCTGGCCAAGCAATACTCTCTGGACCCCATCACCACAGGCCTGCTTTCGCTGATGTCGTTCATGCTGGTGGCAGCGCAATATAAAGACGGTACCATCTCTACCCAGTATTTCTCCGGTCAGGGCATCTTTACCGCTCTCATTTGCGCCATCTATTCGACCGAGGTCTACGCCTGGCTCAAGCGCAACAACATCACCATCCGTCTGCCCGAGCAGGTGCCGATGGGGGTGGCGCGCTCCTTCGAGGTGCTGATCCCGGTCCTGGCGATCATCCTGACCCTACACCCCTTCAACATGCTGCTGCAGGAAACCACAGGCATGATCCTGCCCGAGGCGATCATGTCCATGCTCAAACCACTGGTAGCGGCTTCCGACAGCCTGCCTGCCGTCTTGCTGGCGGTGCTATTATGCCAGATCCTCTGGTTTGCCGGCCCCCATCGGCGCCTCCTGGGCGACCAACTGGGCCCTCAGTCCGGTAATCATGTGCTTCATCTGCATGGGGATCTCCGCCCTGATGTATTACCCCTTCGTGCGGGCTTACGAACGTACCCTGCTCAAGCAGGAAGCCGAGACGGCTGAAACAGAAGAAGCCGCCAGATCAGAAAAAGCAGACACAATCACACCGATTCAGAGTCAGGCGTAAGCACCAGGCGTGCGGGCACCACGCCGCCTGCACGCCGGTCATCAAGAGGAAACTGCAATGCAATATACATTCCCCGAAGGGTTCTGGTGGGGTAGCGCCTCGTCGGCCGCACAATCGGAAGGAGCTGCCAATGCGGGCGGCAAGGCACCGACTATCTGGGATCACTGGTTCGAGACTGAGCCACACCGTTTCCACGGTCAGGTGGGCCCAGCCAACACCTCCACCTTCTACGATCGTTATCGTGAAGACATCGCATTGATGGAACAGATTGGCCACAACAGCTTCCGCACATCCATCTCCTGGGCCCGGTTGCTGCCGGATGGCCACACCGTCAACCAGGAGGCCGTCGACTTCTACAACAAGGTTATCGATGAGCTGCTGGCCAAGGGGATCAAACCCTTCATCGGCCTGTTCCACTTCGACATGCCGATGTACTGGCAGGAGCAGGGGGGCTGGGAGAGCCGCGAAACCGTGGCGGCTTATGCCGAGTACGCAGAGCTCTGCTTCAAACTGTTCGGTGATCGCGTCGCCTGCTGGATGACCTTCAATGAACCAGTGGTGGTGGTGGAAGGTGGTTATCTGTATGACTTCCATTACCCGAACCAGATGGACTTCAGACGGGCAGCCCAGGTGGCTTATCACATGATGCTGGCCCACAGCCTGGCGGTGAAGCGTTATCGAACACTATCCCTGCCCGGCCAGATCGGCATTGTCCTGAACCTGACCCCCTCATATCCGCGCTCTTCAAACCCGGCGGACTTGAAGGCCTCGTTCATTGCTGACCTGTTCTTCAACCGCGCCTTCCTCGATCCTGCGGTGAAGGGAGTTTATCCTCAGGAGCTGATCGATATCCTGCGCGAACACGATCAGATGCCCGTGGTGCAAAGCGGCGACTGCGAACTGCTGGCCGCCGGCAAGATCGATCTGCTCGGCATCAACTATTACCAGCCGCGGCGAGTGAAGGCACGCATGACGGCCATCAACCCGGACTCCCCTTTCCTGCCTGACTGGTTCGCGAATTCAACTTCGAAGTGCGACACTCGCCTATGCCGCCTGACGGTACTCTTCGAATACCTTGACAGGCTGCCTGAATCCGAGACATTTCCGAGGTCGTAGGTTGAGCCACTGCTCCGCTCTCCTGACATCCTCGTCCGTGACCTCTCTCAGGTCTGTTCCCTTTGGGATAAACTGCCTCAACAGCCCATTGCTGTTCTCGTTCAGACCGCGCTCCCACGAAGAGTAAGGGTGCGCAAAGTAAGTCTCGGCACCCAGCGCTTCCTCTATCGCCTTGTGTTCGGCAAACTCGCCGCCGTTGTCAAAGGTGATGGTATGCACCTGCTCGATGTAGGGCGTTAACATCTCGATTATCGCATCCCGCACCACCCCAGCCTGTTTGCTCGCGACCCGCTTGACCAGATAGAGCCGGCTCTTGCGCTCCACCAGGGTGACCAGTGCACCTGTGCCTTGCTTGCCCAGCAC
>NZ_JBFODS010000071.1:0-73871 GCF_040908445.1 Aeromonas sp. R10-2
GGTAATCCCCCCATTTTTTGGAGCACTCAAAAGTAGAGGTCATGCGGCCTGTGCCAAGCGCTGTTTCGGCGTGTAGCCGCCCAGCGCCATATTGGGCCGCTCATGGTTATAAACCCACAGCCAGTTCGTGGCAAATTCCTGTAACTCATTCAGTGACTCAAACAGGTAATGGCCCAACCAGTCGTAACGCACAGTGCGGTTAAATCGCTCTATGTAGGCATTCTGCTGCGGGTTGCCTGGCTGGATATACCTCAGCGCAATCCTCTTCTGCTGCGCCCATTGCTTGAGCTCTTCGCTGATGTATTCCGGACCATTATCACAGCGGATTGCGGCTGGTTTGCCCCGCCACTCGATGACCTGCTCCAGCACCCGTTTGACTCGCGAGGCAGGCAAGGAAAAATCCACCTCGATGCACAGTGCTTCGCGATTGAAGTCATCGATCACATTAAACAACCGCACCGAACGACCATCGCTGAGCTGGTCATGCATAAAGTCCATCGACCAACAGTGATTCGGTTGGTCAGGGACTGCCAACGGCTCCGGCTTGGCGCGTACTAGCCGCTTCTTGGGTTTTATCCGCAGATTGAGCTCTAGCGCCCGATAGATCCGGTAGACCCGCTTGTGGTTCCAGCCAAAGCCTTTGACGTTACGCAGGTACAGGAAGCACAGTCCGAAACCCCAGTTGCGCTGGTTGGCGGTGAGGCGCAGTAGCCAGTCGGCAATCTCCTGGTTTTCATCAGCCAGCACGGGCTGATAACGGTAGCAACCCTCGCTCACCTTGAACACCTGGCAAGCCAGACGGATAGAAATGGCGTAATGAGCCACAGCCTTGGTCGCCATCTCCCTGCGGGCAGATGGCGTCACCACTTTTTTGCCATCGCCTCGGAGATGATCTCAGCCTTTAGGCGCTCCTCGGCATACATCTTCTTAAGGCGACGATTTTCCTCTTCCAGCTCTTTGAGGCGCGCCATGAGAGAGGCATCCATGCCACCGAATTTGGAGCGCCACTTGTAGAAGGTGGCGGAGCTGATGCCATGCTCACGGCAGAGCTCAGGGACGGGTGAACCAGACTCGGCCTGCTTGAGGATGGCGATGATCTGTGCATCGCTAAAGCGTGATGTTTTCATGTAGAACCTCCTGCGTTCAAGATACGAGAAAATTCTACTTATGAGCACCTCAGTTTTTCGGGGGGATTACCTCAGCACCTCGGAGAGCAGCTTGCCAGCCAGATGGGTACAGGTGACGCCGTGGCCGCTGTAGCCCTGCATGTAGTAGATGTTGGGGCCGATGCGACCAAACTGCGGCAGCCGTGACAGGGTGAGCAGGAAGTTGCCGGTCCAGGTGTACTCCACCTTGACGTCGGCCAGCTGCGGGAAGGTCTTGAGCATCTTGGGGATGATCAGCCGCTCGATATCCGCCGGATCCCGCGCGCCATAGACCACGCCGCCGCCATAGAGCAGCCGGTGATCGCCGGAGGTGCGGTAGTAGTCGAGCAGGTAGTTGCAATCCTCCAGACAGTAGTTTTGCGGCAGCAGTGAACGGGCCCGCTCCTCTCCCAGCACTTCGGTGGCGATCACCTGGGTGCCGCAAGGCATGCTCTTGCTGGCCAGTTCCGGCACCAGATTGCCGAGGTAGGCATTGCCCGCCACCACCACAAAGCGCGCCTTCACCGCCCCCTTGGCGGTCTTGACCAAGGCTGGCTGCCCCGGGGTGATACTGGTGACGGCGGATTGTTCGAAGATCTGCCCCCCCTGGATGCGGATGGCTTCAGCCTCCCCCAACGCCAGATTGAGCGGGTGAATATGGCCGCCGCTCTTGTCGAGCAGGGCGCCGACGTAGCGATCGCTCGCGACCACCTCGCGCACCCCCTTGGCATCGAGCAGTTCCAGCTGGTCGTTGCCCCACTTCTGCCAGCGGGCGTATTGGGATTTGAGCTCGTGCAGCTGCTTCTCGGTCTCGGCGGCAAAGACGCCCCCCTCCTGCAGATCGCACTGGATGTTGTAGCGCTTGATCCGCTCGCGGATGATCTGGCCCCCCTCAAACAACATGGAACCGAGCAGCCTGGCCTGATCCGGTGGGCAGTTCGCTTCTATGGTGTCGATGTCGCGGCTGTAGGAGTTGACGATCTGGCCACCGTTGCGACCGCTGGCGCCAAAGCCGACTCGTGCGGCCTCCAGCACCACCACCTTGTAGCCTTTTTCTACCAGATGCAGCGCGCTGGAGAGGCCAGTATAGCCCGCCCCGATGACGCAGACATCGCACTCCAGCTGCTCGGTCAATGTCGGATAGGGCGCGTGTTTATTGGCGCTGGCTGCGTAGTAACTGTTTACATGTTCGGTCATGATCCCTGTTTCCTTACCGGTTCGGTTGCCAAACTACTGTCAGGATTAAAAGCTCGCCGGGGTGTGGGCGCTGACGATGCGACAGGTCTCCCCCGACGGATTGCTGAAGCTGTGGGGCTCGCCGGTGTCGATCACATAGCTGTCGCCCGCCTCCAGCTGATAACTCTGGCCCGCCACCGTCAGGATCACCGACCCCTCCAGCACAGTGCCGACCTCCTCCCCCTGATGGGTCACCTGACCGCCAGTGTCGGTGCCGGGGGGATAGGTCTCCAGCATAAAGCCGAGCTGGCGGCGGTTGTTGCCGTTGTGCACCAGCTTGAGGGAGACCCCCTGACTGCCCAGCTCGATCAGCTGATCCGCCTTGATCACCACTTCCGGAGTGCGGCTCTCCTCCTCGGCGAAGAAGCGCGACAGCGGCAGGCCGTAGATGGTGAGCAGCTTTTGCAGGGAGGCCACAGAGGGGCTCACCTTGTCCTGCTCGATCATGCAGATGGCGCCATGAGTCAGGCCGCTCAACTCGGCCGCTCGCCGCTAGGAGAGCCCCAGCTGATGGCGCACCGCCGCCAACCGTTCCCCCATGGTGCGCGCCCCGGCGTCAGCCCCACTCAACGGCCGAGCCACGCTCTCCCGACTCTGCGGCCCGCTCATGACAAGCCCCCTGCTGCGCCATGTCTGCATCCTTGCATCATCAGCCTCTCCTGCTTGCGCGTGATCGCATCGGATCAGGCGCTGCCTGTTTACCCTGCTGGTTAAAATAGCCGACCAGCTTTCCCTTGCCGTTCACTATGTTACACAGCGAAACCGTTCATTATTTTGCACACCTGATTTACCATCCCCCGGTCGTCTGCCCACTTGCAGCCTGCAAGCGAACCGGAGAAAGCGCGCTACACAGCCCATTTTCTAGCATGGCGCCCCCCAGCAATTCAAATATATTTAACACTTGAAAAACATTTCAGCTCAAATTATGGTCTTCCTGTGCTTATTATTTTATACGGCAGCGGCGCAGGAAGGGTCGGCTTACTCCGGCAACCAGCTGCTCTGACCCACACTCGAGGCTTCTCATGTCAGGAACAACATCCCACTCCAGCTTGATCACATCCCGCGCCTATATAGATGGACAGTGGTGCGAGGCCGCCAGCGGCCGCACCTTCGAGGTCACCAACCCCGCCAGCGGTGCCGTCATTACCCAGGTGCCCGACATGGATGCCGAGGATACCCGCCGCGCCATCGCGGCCGCCCACGCGGCGCAACCCGCCTGGGCGGCGCTGACCGCCAAGGAGCGCAGCAACAAGCTCTACGCCTGGTTTGCCGCCATCACAGCCCACAGCGACGAGCTGGCCCGCATCATGACCTGCGAGCAGGGCAAGCCGCTGGCGGAAGCCAAGGGGGAAGTGGCTTACGGCGCCAGCTTTATCCAGTGGTTCGCCGAGGAGGGCAAGCGCGCCTATGGCCGCACCATCCCGGGCTTTAGCGGCGATCGCCGGTTGGCCACCATCAAGCAGCCGGTGGGCGTGGTCGCCGCCATCACTCCGTGGAATTTCCCGATAGCCATGATCACCCGCAAAGCGGGCCCGGCGCTGGCCGCAGGTTGCACTATCGTCATCAAACCTGCCGCCGAAACCCCGCTCTGTGCGCTGGCGCTGGCGCTGCTTGCCGAGCTGGCGGGCATCCCCGCCGGTGTCATCAATATCGTCACCAGCCATCAGGCGAGCGCGGTGGGCAACGAGCTGTGCAGCAATCCGGTGGTGCGCAAGCTCTCCTTCACCGGCTCCACCCGCATCGGCAAACTGCTGATGCGCCAGTGCGCCGACACCATGAAGAAGCTGTCGCTGGAGCTGGGCGGTAACGCCCCCTTTATCGTCTTTGACGACGCCGACCTCGACGCCGCCGTGGCCGGGGCGCTCGCCTCCAAATACCGCAACGCCGGGCAGACCTGTGTCTGCGCCAACCGGATTCTGGTGCAGGCCAGCGTCTATGACGCCTTCGCCGAGAAGCTGACTGCCGCCGTCAAAGCCTTCAAGGTGGGAGATGGCATGGCGGAGGGCACCCAGATCGGCCCGCTCATCAACCCGGCCGCCGCCAGCAAGGTGGCCGAGCTGGTGCAGCAATCGGTCGCCGCCGGTGCCGAACTGCTGCTGGGGGGTGAAGCTCACCCCGCCGGTCCCCTTTTTTACCGCCCCACCATTCTGGGCAAGGTGGATAAAACCAACCCCATCCTGCAGGAAGAGATCTTCGGACCGGTGGCTCCGCTGGTACGCTTCGAGACGGAAGCCGAAGCCATCGCCATTGCCAACGACACCCCTTATGGCCTGGCCGCCTACTTCTATGGCCGCGATATCGCACGGGTGTGGCGCGTCGCCGAGCAGCTGGAGTACGGCATGGTCGGCATCAACGAGGGGATCATCTCCACCGAGCTGGCCCCCTTTGGCGGGATCAAGGAGTCGGGTCTGGGTCGGGAGGGTGCAGCCGAGGGGCTGGAGGAGTATCTGGAGACCAAATACCTCTGCTTTGGCGCCATTCGCTAGGGCAGCAACAGAGAGACAAGGCGCCGCCGATCTGGCCCGATGGGCTGATCGGCGGTGATGGGCGCCAAAACGCCTGCCACATTTTCAGGGAATATCGGGGGCTGTGGCCCCTCAGGGAGGAAAGATGAGTCAGTCAGAATCAAACAAGGCGTGGCAAGCGCGCCGCGAAGCATCAGTGGTCAATGGCGTTGGCACCCTGCTGCCGGTCTTTATCGACCGTGCGCAAAATGCCGAGCTGTGGGATGTGGAGGGCAACCGCTACATCGACTTTGCCTCCGGCATCGCCGTGCTCAATACCGGCCACAACCACCCCAAAGTGGTGGCGGCGGTGCGCGAGCAGCTGGAAAAGTTCAGCCACACCTGCTTTCAGGTCACCCCCTACCCCGGCTATATCGAGCTTGCCGAGAAGCTCAATGCCCTGGTACCCGGCCCGACGCCGAAGCGCACCCTGTTTCTCTCCACCGGCGCCGAGGCGGTCGAGAACGCCATCAAGATTGCCCGTGCCCACACCGGTCGCAGCGGCACCATCGCCTTCAAGGGGGGCTTTCACGGCCGCACCATGATGGGGATGGCGCTCACCGGCAAGGTGGTGCCCTACAAGACCGGCTTTGGCCCCTTCCCTGGGGAGGTCTACCACATCCCCTTCCCCGCCGATTATCTCGGGGTGAGTGAAGAGGATGCCCTGCACGCCCTCGAGCTCTGCTTCAGCGCCGATATCGAGCCGAATCGCGTCGCCGCCATCATCATCGAACCGGTGCAGGGTGAAGGGGGCTTCTATCCCGCCTCCCCGAGCTTTATGCAAAAGCTGCGCAGCGTCTGCGACCAGCACGGCATTCTGCTGATCTGCGACGAGATCCAGAGCGGTTTTTGCCGTACCGGCAAGACCTTCGCCACCGAGTATGCCGGCATCGAGCCGGACATCATGACGTTGGCCAAGAGTCTGGCGGGTGGCTTCCCCCTCTCCGCCGTGGTGGGCAAGGCGGAGATCATGAACTCGGCCAAACCGGGTGGTCTGGGTGGCACCTATGCGGGGTCCCCCATTGCCTGCGCCGCCGCGCTGGCGGTATTGCAGGTGATCGACGAGGAGAAACTCAACCAGAAAGCGCTGGATCAGGGGGAGCAGATCAAGGCGGGGCTGGAACGCATAGCCGAGCGTTTTGACTGCATAGGTCAAATTCGCGGCCCCGGTGCCATGGTGGCCATGGAGCTGGTAAAACGGCGTGATGCCAGTCAGCCCGATCCCGACCTTACCAAGCGACTGGTGGCCGAGGCGGGCAAACGGGGTCTGGTCCTGCTCTCATGCGGGGTGCGCGCAAATGTCATCCGTTTTCTCGCCCCCCTGACAGCCCCTGCGGCAGTGATTGACGAGGGGCTGCAACTCCTTGAAAAATCACTGGAGGCCGTGCTGGCCTGACCAGCAGGAAAGTGACCACTTACCTGTGCAAATAAATGCAATTTTGCCCCCTTTTTTTCTTGTCAAGGGGGCCCTGCAAATGCACAATGCGCCGCCACTGAAAGAACCGATGTAAAACAATGGCATCGGTTCTTTTTTAGACAGTGAACAAACCCATAAACGAGGCCGGATCACCCCCGGAAAAGATAGCGAGATTGGCAGCAGTCTCCCGACACCAAGTCTAGTGAGGAACAACATGGGGCATCTCAATGCTTTCCAACCGGCCATGGCCGGTGTGCGCCGCCCTGGCGCCCTTGATTCCCGGGCCTCTCTCCCGGTTTCGTTGATGGACCGTGCCACTCTGGCACTGCATGAGGAACATGCATAATGGCGGCCCAGCAGGTTGGTCTGAAAAAGACCCTCAAACTGTGGCAGGTCGTGGTTATGGGACTGGCGTACCTCACCCCCATGGCGGTGTTCGACACCTTCGGCATCGTTACCGAGATCACCGAAGGCCATGTGCCGACCGCCTACCTGTTTGCTCTCATCGGCATGCTGTTCACTGCCCTGAGCTACGGCCATCTGGTGCGCAAGTTCCCGTCAGCCGGCTCCGCCTATACCTATGCCCAGAAGGTGTTTCACCCCTATGTCGGCTTTATGGTGGGCTGGACCTCCCTGCTCGATTACATGTTCATGCCGATGATCAATATGCTGCTGGCCAAGATCTATCTGGAAGCCCTCTTCCCGAACGTAGAGCCCTGGACCTATATCTTCGGTCTGGCGGCGGTGATGACCGCCCTCAACCTGCGCGGCATCAAGCTGGTGGCCAACTTCAACAGCCTGATCGTGGTGATGCAGTTCAGCATCATCGCCATCTTCATCGGCCTGATCGCCTGGGGCGTTCACAATGGTGAGGGGCTGGGGACCGTGGCCAGCAGCCGTCCCTTCTTCTCCGAGCAGATCCAGGTGTCACCGCTGCTGATGGGGGCCTCGATCCTCTGTCTGTCGTTCCTCGGTTTTGACGCCATCAGTACCCTGTCGGAAGAGACCCCGGACGCGGATCGGGTGATCCCCCGCGCCATCGTGCTGACGGCGCTGATCGGCGGTGTGCTGTTTGTCACTACCTCCTACTTCCTGCAGCTCTACTTCCCGGACATCTCCCGCTTCCAGCATCCGGATGCGGTACTGCCGGAGATCGCCCTCTATGTCGGCGGCAAGCTGTTTCAGGCGGTGGTGCTGGTCAGCACCACAGTAGCGGTGCTGGCCTCGGGGCTCGCCTCCCACGCCGGTGTATCGCGCCTGCTCTACGTGATGGGTCGTGATCGCGCTCTGCCTGCCCGCTTCTTCGGCTACATCCATCCGAAGTGGCAAACCCCAGCGTTCAACGTGCTGCTGGTCGGCCTGCTGGCCCTCTCTGCAGTGTCGCTGGATCTGGAGATGGCGCTGGCGCTGATCAACTTCGGCGCCCTGGTGGCCTTCACCTTCGTCAATCTGGCGGTGATTGCCCACTTCTATGTGAAGCTGGGCCGCAACAAGTGTCTCAAGGATCACCTGATGTACCTGCTGCTGCCGCTCTGTGGCGCCGCCTGCATCGGGGTGCTGTGGCTCAACCTCGAGCCCTCTTCCTTCGAGCTGGGTCTGATCTGGGCGGCGCTGGGGGCCATCTACCTGTTCCTGCGCCTCACCGTGTTCCGCATCCCGCTGCATACCGCCGACAAGGTGGAGATCGCCCAGTAACCGCTGGCCCCCTCCCACCGATAGCGAACAAGGAGCCTGTGGGCTCCTTGTTGTTTTTGCGGCGCGCTGATTGCCAGCAGCACGGGTTGCCAGAAATGCGGTTTCTGCAGAAAGTGTGACTGATTTCAAATAACTACCCAGCCGGACTGCTCCCCGGGTCATGGCCCGAGCCGCGTAGCCTTCTATCCTCAGTCATTAATGTGAATGGATATGCAGCCACTCTTTATCCACTTCACCCCCTTCCATCCCCCGCCAGCCGATAAGTTCGCTGGACTCGAGCCCGGGGGAGCGCCGCCAAATATGATCAGGATCAATGTTGAGGCGCTATGCACCCTGCAGCCCCGATTTGCCGATTTTTCATACGCCATGACAGGGTTCTCTTCCCCCCCGAAAAAGGGGGAGCGGCTCGGGGACGGCTGCAGGGGGCGAGTGACCACTTACCTGCCCCGTACGTATGCAAAAAAATGCGTTAATCCGCCCTTTTTTGCTTGTCAAGGGGGCTGACCGAATGCACAATACGCCGCCAATAAAGGACCGATGTTCACTGCGACATCGGTTTTTGTATTTTTGAAGTGCAGTACAAACCCACCACAAGAGGCCGGAACGTTTCCGGAAGTGATATTCGAGATTGCCAAACAATCTCCCGACGTTGAGAGGATAACAATGGGGCGTTTTAATGCTTTCCTGCCGGTACAGCCCGGTATGCGCCTCCCCGGCGCCCTTGATATACAGGCTTGCGAATCCATCGTATCCCTGCGCTCGTTGCAAGCACGTGCTGCGGCACTGATTGAGGAGAAAGCGTAATGGCATCGCAAAACGCCAAGCTGCTCAAGACCCTTACCCTGACCCAAGTGATCGTCATGGGTTTGGCCTACCTGACCCCCATGGCTGTATTCGATACCTTCGCCATCGTCGGTGACATCACCGAAGGCCGGGTCGCCACTGCCTACCTGCTGGCCCTCGGCGGCATCCTGCTGACCGCCTTCAGCTACGGCCATCTGGTGCGCAAGTTCCCCTCTGCGGGCTCTGCCTATACCTACGCCCAGAAAGTGTTCAACCCCTACATCGGTTTCATGGTCGGCTGGTCCTCCCTGCTCGACTACATGTTCATGCCGATGATCAACATCCTGCTGGCCAAGATCTACCTGACCGCCATGTTCCCGGGTGTCGAGCCCTGGGTGTTCATCTTCGGTCTGGTGACCGTAATGACCTTCCTGAACCTGCGCGGCATCAATCTGGTGGCCAACTTCAACGGTCTGATCGTGGTGATCCAGCTGGCCATCATCACCCTCTTTATCGGCCTGATGGCGTGGGGCATCTACCACGGTGAAGGGGCTGGCACCCTGATGAGCAGCCGTCCGTTCCACTTCGAGTCAGCACAGCTGGTACCGCTCTTTACCGGTGCGACCATTCTCTGCTTCTCGTTCCTGGGCTTTGACGGTCTGAGTTCCCTCTCCGAAGAGACTCCGAATGCCGGCAAGGTGATCCCCAAGGCGATCGTGCTGACTGCCCTGATCGGCGGCATCATTTTCGTGGTGGTCTCTTACTGCCTGCAGCTCTACTTCCCGAGCCTCGCCCGCTTCCAGCATCCGGATGCGGTACTGCCGGAGATCGCGCTCTACGTTGGCGGCACCTTCTTCCAGTCCGTGGTGCTGGTCTGCACCACGGTCGCGGTACTGGCCTCCGGCATGGCGGCTCACGCCGGTGTGTCGCGCATCCTCTACGTGATGGGGCGTGACCGCATGATCCCGGAGCGGGTGTTTGGCTACATCCACCCGAAATACCGTACTCCGGCCATCAACGTGCTGATGGTGGGCGGTCTGGCCCTCTCCGCCGTGTCGTTTGATCTGGATACCGCGCTGGCGCTGGTCAACTTCGGCGCACTGGTGGCGTTCAGCTTCGTCAACCTGTCGGTGATCGGTCAGTTCTGGGTGCGCGAGAAGCGCAACAAGACCCTCAAGGATCACGTCATCTACCTGTTGATGCCGCTGCTCGGCGCCGCCACCATAGGTGCTCTCTGGATCAACCTGGAGCAGAGCTCGCTGGAGCTGGGCCTGATCTGGGCTGGCCTCGGCGCAACCTATCTGTTCCTGCGTCTGGCGGTGTTCCGCATCCCGTTCCGTCAGTACGAGGAAGCAGCTGACGCCTGATCCTTTGCGGATAACGGATAGACAGAAGGGGAGCCATGGCTCCCCTTTTTGCTGCCGGTCTGTGGCCGGTCACACGGGCTTGGGCCCGGTCTGCTTACTACTTATCCAGTACGGCGGTCGCCGCAGCCTTGAGCGGATCGCGAGCGATGGTCTTGGCATCCTGCTCCGCCTTGTGCAGCTGCTGGTTTGCCTTGTCCATCTTCTGCTGCATACCGTTGCCGCTCTCCTTGAGGTCGGCACGCTTCTCGCCCAGCAGGTCGTTGCGGCCTTTTTGCACCTCAGCTTTCACCTTCTCTTTCTCCTGCTTCACCAGCTTGCTGGTATCACAGTTGCCCTTGACCCCCAGAGTGGCATTCACCGCTTCGTTTTTGAGGGCCTTGTCGAGGTTGCAGTCGGTTTTCAACAGGCTGGCCTGTGCCCCTGCCGAGAGCAGCCCCAGCGACAGAGAGAGGATCCATGCACGCATCATCTTGTTTACTCCTGCTTGCCAATAAAGGGGCGCAGTGTAGCGATCACATTCCGGCTGACAAGGCGGCAGAGCTTTCGTCCCCCCTTTTGCCACCCCAGAGCCAACCGGCTCGGTCAGCGCCTGTCGCCGCAGTTCATCGTCATAAAAACATCATCGAAATGTCACGTTGTCATATTTCTGTCATTAACCATTGATTAAATGCGCGGGTCATCAACAACCCAAGACGGAACGACCGTCTCAAGAGGCTTTATGCAACACCATCACTCCTTGTCACAGCCGCCCGCGACCCGCGCCCTGTTCAACTGGATGAGTGTCATCGTACTGGTCTACCTGATCCTGGTTGCCGTGGGCGCCATCTCCCACGGCTTCAAAGATTTCTCCGGCGGCGCCGAGGGCGCAGCCCAGATCTTCGCCTTTGCCAACAACCCCTTTGTCGCCCTGCTGCTGGGTATTCTCGCTACCGCGCTGGTGCAATCCTCCAGCACCGTCACCTCGGTGATCGTCGGTCTGGTGGCTGGCGGCCTGCCCATCAGCATGGCCATCCCCATGGTCATGGGTGCCAACCTCGGTACCACCATCACTAACACCATCGTCTCCATGGGCCATGTGCGGGATCGCGCCGAGTTCCGTCGCGCCTTCGCCGCCGCCACCGTGCACGACTTTTTCAACCTGCTGGCGGTGTTCATCTTCCTGCCGCTGGAACTGATGTTCGGTCTGCTGCAACACAGCGCCGAGTGGCTGGCCAACCTGCTGGTAGGCTCCGCCAACATGTCGATGAAGGGCATGGACTTCATGAAGCCGCTGACCGCTCCGGCCCAGCAGCTGATTGACAGCGCCGTTGCCTTCCTGCCGGGCAAGGGTGCCGCCATCGCGACCATCATCATCGGTATCCTGCTGATCCTCGCCTGCGTCACTTATCTCGGCAAAGTGCTGCAACAGGTACTGGTTGGCCGCGCCAAAGAGGTGCTGCACAAGGCGCTGGGCCGTGGCCCGCTGACCGGCATTACCTCCGGTGCGCTGGTGACCATCATGGTGCAATCCTCCTCCACCACCACCAGCCTGATGATCCCGCTGGCCGGCGGCGGCGTGTTCAGCACCCGTCAGCTCTACCCCTTCACCCTGGGGGCCAATATCGGTACCACCATTACCGCCCTGCTGGCTGCCACCGCCATCAGCGGAGCCGGTGCCCAGCTGGCCCTGACCATCGCGCTGGTCCACGTGCTGTTCAACCTCTTTGCCGTGGTCATCATCTATGGCATCCCCTTCCTGCGCGACCTGCCGGTACGCGCCGCCGAGGGGCTGGCCCGGGTAGGCAGCGAGAACAAGCTGCTGGCTCTGGGTTATGTGACAGGTCTCTTCTTCGCCCTGCCCGCCCTGATGATGGTGGCCGCCAAGTAAGCGCCGCCGCCATGACAAGGGGCGAGTCACCGACTCGCCCCTTTTTGCGTCCAGCTCGCCGGGCTTTGCCTGCCCGCTCACATCCTCCCGCCCTGTGGCTCGCCATCAGGGGCTGTGCGCGATAAGATGGCGCCCTCATTGCACTTTTTACATTTCATGGAACAGGAAAAACCGATGAAATTCATACTGATCGCGCTGCTCATCGCCGGTGTGGCCTACTACTTCTACTCCAGCAGCAACAACAAGAAGCTGGCGGCCGACAACGTGCGGATTGGCGCCGAGTTCCTCGCCAGCAACAAGGAGAAACCGCTGGTGACCACCACCGCCTCCGGCCTGCAGTACGAAGTGCTGACCCCGGGCACCGGCACCGTTCACCCCACCGCCACCAGCAAGGTGAAGGTGCATTACGAGGGCAAGCTGCTGGACGGCACCGTCTTTGACAGCTCGATCGCCCGTGGCGAGCCCATCGAGTTTGGCCTCAATCAGGTGATCGCTGGCTGGACCGAAGGGGTGCAGCTGATGGTGGAAGGTGAGAAGACCCGTTTCTACATCCCTGCCAACCTCGCCTACGGCGACCGTGCCGCTGGCAAAATCCCGCCGGGATCAGTCCTGATCTTTGACGTGGAGCTGTTGGGTATCCAGTAACCGCGCAGGATGCTCCAGTGGCAATATCCCACTGAGCGCCCGTCCTGACCTTTGATGTGGAGCTGTTGGGCATCCAGTAAGCGCACCATCAGCAACAAGGCCAGCATTATGCTGGCCTTGTTGTTATGGGAACCTTACTCCCCCTTGGCGATCCCTTCCCGGCGTGGATCCGCTGCGCCAAACCAGCCGCCAGCGTTGCGCTCAACCCCCTGCAGGCCGGAGGTCTGCTCGTTAAGTACCACCTCATGTCCCCTCGCCTTCAATCCCTCGACCACCGACAGGGGGGTGCGTCCCGCTTCCAGCTCGGTGGGGCCGTTGCGGCTGCCAAAGTTGGGCAGGTTGATGGCCTGTTGCAGGTTCAGGCCCCAATCCTGGGTGCCGAGCAGGGTCTTGCCCACGTAGTTGATGATGGCGGAGCCCCCCGGCGAGCCCAGTGTCATGGTCAGCTCACCGCTTGGCTTGTCAAACACCAGCAGGGGTGACATGGAGGAGCGGGGCCGCTTGCCCGGCTCCACCCGGTTTGCCACCGGCAGACCGGCAGCATCTACCGAGGTGAAGGAGAAATCGGTGAGCTGGTTGTTGAGCAGGTAGCCGTTGACCATCTGACGCGATCCGAAACCATCCTCGATGGAGCTGGTCATGGAGATAGCCATCTCCGCCTTGTCGACGATCGAGACATGGCTGGTGGAGGGGAGTTCCGGGGTCGCATCCTTGCCACGCGCCAGCGCCAGTGGCGGCGTACCGGGCTTGGCAATCCCCATGGAGTGCTGACCGACAAGCTTGCCCCGCTCGGCCAGATAGCCCTTGTCCAGCAGCCCCTTCACTGGCACGCTGACAAAATCGCTGTCGGCGACGTACTGGTTGCGATCGGCGAAGGCGAGACGCGCCGCTTCACTGTAGAGATGGATAGCCTCGCTGGAGGCAGCCAGTCCCCCCTCCTTCGTGGTGATCGGCTTGAGGGCCGCCATATCGCGGCTCTCCAGCATGCCGAAGATCTGGCCGAGCGCCAGGGTGCCGGACGAGGGAGTGGGAAAACCGCAGATCTTGCTCTGGCGATAGTCAAAGCAGAGGCCATCCCGCACTTTGGCCTGATAGCTGGCCAGATCGGTGGCCGCCAGTACCCCGGGGTTGGTGGGATGTTGGCGTACCTTGGCCACCATGGCATCCGCCAGCGGCCCCCGATAGAAGGCATCCGCCCCCTCTGTGGCCAGAGTGCGCAGCACCTTGGCCAGCGCCGGATTGGTCAGCCGGGTACCCGCCGTTTTGGGGCTGCCATCCGCCTGATAGAAATAGGCACGCGCCTGCGGATCCCGTGCCAGATAGGGATCCTTGGCCAGCAATGTGGCCAGCCGTGGACTTATCACAAATCCTTGCTCTGCCAGCGTGATGGCGGGCTCGAACAGCACAGCCCATGGCAGCTTGCCATAACGTTGATGGGCCAGTGCCAGCGCGCGCAGGGTGCCGGGAACACCGACCGAGCGGCCCCCCACCACCCCGTCATAAAACGCCAGCGGCTTGCCATCTTGCATAAACAGCTGGTCGGTGGCGGCAGCCGGCGCCGTCTCGCGGCCATCCACCGCACTCACCTTGCGGCCATCCCACACCAGCAGCAGCGTCCCGCCACCGATCCCGGAGGATTGCGGCTCCACCAGTGTCAACACCAGCTGCACCGCAATGGCGGCATCGACGGCACTGCCACCGGCCTTGATGATTTGGTAACCCGCATCCACCGCCAGCGGGTTGGCGGCCGCCACCATGAAGTCATGGCCCTGCCAGCCCTGTTTGTCGGTCCAGCCACTGGCGGCTTCGGGTGCGATCAGGGTCTGGGCTGGCGGGGTGTAGTGAAAGCCATTGTCACTGGCACAACCGGCCAGCAGGGCAAGGGCGACAGCCAGCCCCAGAGGTTTGCGCAACATGACACTCTCCTTGTCTGTTTTATGACCATGAAGAGGGACTATGTCACGATTGGCGCTGACAGCTCAAGTTATTGAACAAGATCAATGTCTTACTCATCTATCAATAATGGCTATCCGTAACAAACATAAAAAAACCGCCCGAAGGCGGCTTTTACGATGGGATGGCAGAGGCCAAACAGGCGCAAGTCCGGTTAGATGGACTGCTCTTCGCCACCCAAGGCGGCAAACAGCGCCGGGATAAACTGGGACAGCTCGGCGGTGACCAGCGCGAAGTCCGCATCCAGACGGGCGGCCGGATCTTCGCTGTTGACGTCGTCGTTCTGCTCGCGCAGCTCTTCGCTGAATTTCAGGCGCTTGATGGAGAGATCATCCCCCAGCACGAAGCTGACAGTCTCGCCCCAGTTGAGGGCCAGCTTGGTCACCAGCTTGTCGTTGGCCAGGTGGTTCTTGATTTCATCCGTCATCAGATCCTGCTGCTTGCAGCGGATGATGCCGCCGTGCTCCATGGCACTGCGCAGCTCGGCTTCATCTTCCAGAGTGAAGGAGGCAGGCAGGTTACCCTCGTTCAACCACTCGGTCATGGTGATCTCGGGCGGGTTCTTGAGGGCCACCGGCACCACCGGCAGGGAGCCGATGGATTTGCGCAGCAGCGCCAGCAGATCGTCTGCCTTCTTGGCAGAACCTGCGTCCACCACCATCAAATTGTCGGCCGGATTGATCCAGGCGAAGGTCTGGCTGGTACGACTGAAGGCACGGGGCAGCAGGGTGTGGAGGATCTCCTCTTTCAGCGCTTCCTTCTCTTTCTTTTTGAGGGCGCGTCCCTGTTCGAACTCGATCGCCTCTACCTTCTCGGCCAGCATCTCCTTGACTACGGTACCGGGCAGCATCTTCTCCTCTTTGCGGGCGCAGATGAGGATGTGACCGGAGGCAGAGTGGGTCAGGGTTGAGCCGAATTTGCCAAGGGGCTTGACCCACCCGAAACGGGAGATGTCCTGACTGCCGCAAGGGGTGAAGGCACAGGCTTCCAGCTGGGTTTCCAGCTGATCAACGGTCAGGTCAAAGGGGCGGGTAAAGCGATAAATCTGCAGGTTTTTAAACCACATGGCGTCCTCGGTCTCTAGATTGTCCGGCGGGCATTGTACTAGAGAGGCGCTTTGTGATCAGCCAATCATTCTCGCTAAATAAAGGGCGATCGACCTCACAGGGTCTCATTTATGTCACCAGTTTGTTCATCAAGTTCTCCTAGACTGCGAAAGTAAATTGTTAATAAGGATGAAGGTATGTTGCGGCCCAGTCGCCCGGAAGACATGGAAGAGATCGTCGAAATCTGGTTGCTGGCCTCCCTGCAGGCCCACGATTTCGTCGATGCCTCCTGCTGGTGGCAGGCCCAGGAGGATCTGCGTACCCGCTATCTCGATCGCGCAGCCATCTGGGTGTTCGAGGAGCGTGGCGATCTGCTCGGTTTCATGGCGCTGGTGGACAACTATCTCGCCGCCCTGTTCGTACGCCCCGACCGTCAGGGGCGCGGCGTCGGCCACGCCCTGCTGCAGGAGGCCAAGCGTCAGGGGGCGTCGCTCCACGCCCGGGTCTTCGTCGAGAATGATCAGGCGGTGCGTTTCTATCGCCGCCACGGCTTCGTCATTGAGGCCGAGGAGTCCGATCCCCTTACCGGCCACCCCCAATACCGGATGTGCTGCGAACCTGCCTGAATCGATGCCAGCCCCCTGTTTTACTTGAAAAAAGCACGGGGCATCCTCATCTTGTCACCATCGGGTGCCACAGGCACCGTCCCTGCAACCGGGCTGCTTTCCAATGAAAATCCTCCATACCGCCGACTGGCACCTTGGCCACCAACTTCATGGTCATGACCGCCGTTTTGAACACGATGCCTTTCTCAACTGGCTGAGCGACACCCTCAAGGCGCGCGAGATTGACGCTCTGCTGGTAGCGGGTGATCTGTTTGATACCGCCAATCCCCCCGCCAGCGCCTGGCAACAGCTCTACCGCTTTCTGGCCAGACTGCGCGCCGAAATGCCCCGCCTCAACATGGTGCTGATCGGCGGCAACCACGACTCCCCCTCCAAGCTCGATGCCCCCCACGAGCTGCTGCGCGCCTTTGATCTGCATCTGGTGGGCAGCATCAGCCGCGACAGTGAGGGCAAGCTCGAGACCGACCGCCTGCTGGTACCGCTGCAAGACCGGGAGGGCAACATTGCCGCCTGGTGTGCCGCCGTGCCGTTCCTGCGCAGCAGCGATCTGCGGGTGGAACAGCTGGCTGAGGGGCAAGACAGGCTGATCGAAGGGGTACGGCAGGTCTATGCCGAGGTGCTGGCTGAAGGGCGCGCTCGCTGTGGGGAGGCGCTGCCACTGATTGTCATGGGCCACGCCTATCTGGCGGCGGGCCAGCTCTCGGAACTGTCAGAGCGGCGGGTGCTCGGCGGCAACCAGCACGCCCTGCCCGCCGAACTCTTTGCCGGTGCAGACTACACGGCGCTCGGCCACCTCCATCTGGCCCAGAGCCCGGCCGAGGGGGTGCACTACAGCGGTTCGCCACTACCGCTCTCGCTTGCCGAAGCGAACTACAACCATCAGGTGCTGGAAGTGACCTTTGCAGAAGGCAAACTGACCGGATTGGAGCGGATCCCGGTGCCCCGCGCGGTGGAGATGATCCGCCTGCCCCAGAGCACCCTCGACGACGCGCTGAACGCCATCGCATCGCTCGAGCTGCCTGCTTGTCCACAAGAGGCACAACCCTTCCTCGAAGTGCGGCTGCTGCTGCCCAAGCCCGAGGCGCGCATCCGCGAACGCATTCTGGCCGCCATCGCAGACAAACCGGTGCGTCTGGCCCGCATCAGCACCCAATATCAAGGCTCCGGTGAAGGGCTGGCCGATGGCCGCGAGCGGCGCAGGCTCGATGAGCTCTCCCCCACCGAGGTGTTTCGCCTCTGCTATCAGCGCCAGTTTGAAGGGGAGCCCGAGGCGGGGTTGGTTGCCTCGTTTGAAGAGATCCTGGAGCAGGTGAAGGAGTCAAACCAATGAAAATCTTGTCTCTGTCAGGTGAGAATCTGGCCAGTCTGACCGGCCCCTTCACCATCGACTTTACCAAGGGGGCGCTCGGCGCCGCCGGCCTGTTTGCCATCACCGGCAACACTGGCGCGGGCAAGAGCACCCTGCTCGACGCCATTTGTCTGGCTTTATACGACGAGATGCCGCGCTTTATCGCCAATCGCAAGAATGTGGCCGAAGTGGGCCGCATGGATGACGAAGAGAAGCTCAAGGCCAACGACGTGCGCGGCATCCTCAGTCGCGGCCACGCCAGCGGTTTTGCCGAGGTGCAGTTTCGTGGCTGTGATGGCCGCATCTGGCTGGCCCGCTGGGCGGTGCGCCGGGCGCGAAACCGCTCGGAGGGGCGTTTTCAGGCGCAAGAGCGCACCCTGACCGATGTGGAGTCAGGGCAGGTTTTCTCCGGCAGCAAGCGGGAGCTGCAGGATCGCATCGACGAGCTGGTGGGACTCTCCTGGGAGCAGTTCCGCCGTGCGGTGATCCTGCCGCAGGGGGAGTTTGCCGCCTTCCTCAAATCGGACGCCAACGAGCGCTCCGCCCTGCTCGAACGGATGACCGGCACCGAGCTCTACTCCGCCATCTCCATCCAGACCTATGAACGGGCGCGGGAGGAGCAGCAGAAGCTGGCCACCATCGCCCAGCGCCTCGGCGACGTGGCGCTGATGGACGAAGCGACCCGCGAACAGTGGGTGAGCCAGCAGATGAGCCTCTCCACCACCCTCAAGCACGAGCAGCAACAGCAGCAGCTGATGCAGGACTTGCGCGACCTCAATAGCCGCATTGCCGCCCAGCTGCAGGGCTGCGCCGAGGGGCAGGCGGCGCTCGATGCCGCCCTGCAGGCCCACGGCGCTGCGGCCCCCGAGCGCGAGGAGTTTGCCCGTGCCGAACAGGCCCAGGTGGCCCGCGCCGATCACGACGAGCTGGCCCGCCTCACCCTTGAGGTACAGCAGCAGGAGAAGCTGATCGCCGAGCTGGTACCAGAGCTGGCCAAACTCGAGGAGCAGACCCAGCAGAGCGCGCTGACCGAGCAGCAGTTGCTGGCGGAGAAGATCGCCGCCGAGCGGGAATGGGGTGCCCTGCAACCCGAACTCAAGCGGGCACAAGAGCTCGATACCCGCATCCGGGAGAAAGTGCAGCAGTTGCAGAAGATCCAGCAGGAGGGGGCACAGGAGCGAGAAGTGCAGCTCACCCTGGAGCAGGGCTGGCGCGAGCAGAGCAGACAGGTGGAACTGCTCAAGCAGCAGCACCAGCAGTGGGGCCTTTGGCTCGAAGAGCACAAGGAGCTGGCACCGGTTGCCCGCCAGTGGCAGCCCCTGCTCACCGCCATGCAGGATTGGGCCGAGGATGCCGACAAGCTGCAGCAACTGCTCACCCTGCGGGATCACAAGCTGCGCGCCCTGCAACAGTTGCAGCGCCAGCTGGAGCAAGGCCAGCAAGAGCGCGACTACTGGCAACATGAACAAGCTCGGCTGCAACAGCAACAGAACGAGCTGCAGGAGCAACAGTGGGAGAGCCGCCTCGCCAAGGCGCAGGAGCAGTGGCAGCAGCAGACCGAACAACTGGGTCAGCTGCGCCAGCTGCTGGAGCTGGCCGATTACGGCCGCAACCACGGCGAGCAGCATACCCGCCTGCAACAGGAGATTGGCCAGCTGGAGCAGGCCCTTGGCAAGCTCGCCACCCTTGGCGAAGAGCTGGCCCCCGCACGCGAGCGGCTCGCCCTGCAGCGGGACGAGGCGCGCCATGCGCTGGAGCAGTCCCGCGCCATCGCCAGCTTCGAGCAGTATCGCCATATCCTGAGCGATGGCGAACCTTGCCCGCTGTGCGGTTCTGGGGAACACCCCTACAGCCAGAGCCAGCCCCAGGTTGCGGGGATCCTGGGTCAGCTGGCGGAACGGGCCCGCAGCCTCGAACTGGAGTGGGATCGGCTCAATCATCAATACATCCAGTGCGAGAGCGAGCGTCAGGAGCTGGCCCGCCAGCTGGCGGTGCGCCAGCAACATCTGCCGGAGCTGGAGGCACGCGCCGAGCAGCTGACCCAGCGCTGGCAACAGCTGGGGGGCGATACCCTGCTCGGCCATCCGCTGCCGCTGCGCCAAAGCCCCATTGAGTGGAACGAGCTGATGAGCACCCTGCTTGGCCGTGGCCAGGCGCTGGAGCAGGGGTTGGCCCAGAGCCAGCAGCAGCTGCGTCAGGCCCAGCTTGGTCAACAACAGCTGCAAGGGGTGCGTCAGCAACTGAGCCAACTGGCTGCCCAGCACCAGCAGTTCGAGCAGCAGTGGCAGGAGGCCGACCGTCATCGCATTGCGCAGGAAGGGGAAGTGAAGGCAATGGGCGAGCAGGAAGCGACCCTGCGCCAGCGCCTCGAACAGGGGGGCAACCGTCTCGATGAACAGATGGCTGGCCAACCCTGGCGCCAGTGGCTCGGCAGCCAGCAGTGGCACGAGTGGCAGCGAGCCTGCGAAGCCTGGCTGCACGGCCAGAGCGAGTGGGAGCGGCTGGGCAGCGAGATCGCCAGCCTCACCCCCGCCCTGAGTGCGCAGGAGGCTCGCCTGCAGACCCAGCGCGAGCTGCTGCACAAACTCGAGCGGGACTACAAGGAGCATGAGCAGCAGCGGCAGGGGCTGCTCACCAGCCGCGCCGCCTGTCTGAATGGCGAGGAGATCCCGCTGGTCGAGAGCCGCTGGCAACAGCGGCTGCAACAACTCGCCAGCGAACTGGAGCTGATGCAAAGCAGCGCTCGTGCTCTGCGGGAGCGGCAGACCGAGCTCAAAACCCGCCTCACCCATGTGGAGCAGGAAAAGCAGACCAGCAGCCGCCGCAAGCGGGAGGTGCTGGGGCGCTGGGCTGCCCACGCCAGTACCCTCGGCATCGCCGAATACGACCTGCGCCGCCTACTGGCCATCACTCCCGATGAACTCAAGGCTCGCCGCACGGCCCTGCAAGGGTTGGAAGATGCCCTTGGTGAGGCGCGTACCCGCCTCGCCGAGCGGCAACGGGCGCTGGCACTGGAGGAGAGCAAGCGGGATCGCTATCGCGAGCATCACCCCGAGCTGGCTGCCCTGCCGGATGCAGAGCTGAGCGATCAGCTGGCGGCACTCGATGCCCGCTGCCGCGCCCTTGAAGAGCAGCTGTTCGAGTGCAAGAGCAAGCTGGCACAGGCCGAAGCCGCCGCTCTCAAGGCAGGCAGCCTGCAACAGGAGCTGGCCGCCCAGCAGGCGGTGGCCGACCACTGGCAGCAGCTGTGCGATCTGATTGGGCAGGCCAACGGCGCCAAGTTCCGCACCTTCGCCCAAAGCCTTACCCTCGAGCGTCTGCTGCTGGAGGCCAACGCCCAGCTCGCCGAGCTGTCGCCGCGCTACCGGCTGGAGCGGGTACCCGGCACCGATCTGGCGCTGCAAGTGGTGGATCTCGACATGGGGGATGAGGTGCGCTCGGTGGACTCCCTCTCCGGTGGCGAGAGTTTTCTGGTGTCGCTGGCGCTGGCGCTGGCCCTCTCCAGCCTCTCGTCACGGCAGACCCAGGTCGAGTCGCTCTTTATCGACGAGGGGTTTGGCACCCTCGATCCGGACAGTCTGGATCTGGCGCTCGCCAGCCTCGACTCCCTCCAAGCCGCCGGTCGCCAGATCGGGGTCATCTCCCACGTTCAGACCCTGGTGGAGCGGATTGGCGTGCAGATCAGAGTCGAAGCCCTCGGCGGTGGCGAGAGCCGGGTAGTGGTCCCCTGAGTAGCATCAGTTCCATCACCAATACCATCGGCTAAATCACTACGCCGGAAATAACAAGACCCCGCCAATTGGCGGGGTCTTGTTGAGAGGCTATCAGCCGAAGCGGTAGGCGCCCATATAGAGGCTGCCACCATCCCAGCTTTCGTGCAGCCGGGTGGGCGCCACACCATCGGCCGCCCCCAACGCCACAAAGAGCGGGCGCAGGTGGTCATCGTGGGGATGGGACTCCACCGCTCCGGGGGCCTGCCGGCGATAGTCGAGCAGCGCCAGCCGATCCTCGTCGGCCATCTTCTGCTCCAGCCAGTCGACAAACTGGCTGGCCCACTCCGGCACTGGCGAGCCTTCCGGTGCCAGCGCCCGCAGGTTGTGGGTGATGGCGCCAGAGGCGAGGATGCCAATCCCCTGACTGCGCAGCGCCCCCAATACCTCTCCCAACTGCCACAATTGGGCCGGGGTGAAGCTCGCGGGAATGGAGATCTGCACCAGCGGGATCTCGCTGTTTGGGTCGATCAGGGAGAGCGGCGACCAGACTCCGTGATCCAGCTCGCGCCGCACCGGGGTGGCGGTCAGTCCGGCCAGTGCCAGCTGGTCGCTCACCCCTTGTTGCAGCAACTCGGGGCTGCTGGCAGGCCAGCGCATCCGGTAGAGGGGCTCGGGAAAGCCGTAAAAGTCGTACATCAAGGCCGGTTTGGGCTCGACGTTGATCTGCAGCTCGCGGCTGAACCAGTGGGCGGAGATGACCACCAGCCCCTTGAGCTCACCCAGACGCAGGGTTCGCAGAAAGCGGGTGGCGGGTTGCTCACGCAGCACCAGATCCGGTGCGCCGTGAGAGATAAACCAGACGGGGGCGAGGGACATAAAGCGGACTCCAACAAAGTATCAGGGGGCGATACCGGAGGGGATATCGCTGTTGGAATCGATTATCCCCCTGCCATTAAAGGTGAACAATCCAGCAAGATAGATAAGCACTATCAACCAACGGTTGATAATTTCACGCCTTCACGACAGGTAATCGGCAATAGATATCAAGGCTGAGGAGCATCCGGCAGCGGTCGGGCTACACGAAGCGCCATCCGGGTCGCTGCACTGTGATCCTGCCACTCTCGCCACGCTAATCCCTCGGCGGCCGCCTCCCCTTTCACTGGGAGGGAGAAGATCGCCAGCAGTCGCGCATTATCAGGCCAGTAGCGGGCTGGCAGCGTCTGAACCAGCAGCAGGGCGGCGCCCAGCAAGAGCAGAGCCCATCCGGTTTCATGGCTGTTTTTCATCCCGACCTCCTTCACCCTTGCGCCAATGAACTAACATTTTTGCGCAAGCCGGTGACAAGACGGTGACAGCGGACGGGTGGTCATTTTACAACATCTGAACCTCAACCCGGCCAAACAACCACAGATGGCAACATTTGTATCCCTTCAGCCCGAACCTGTGGCCGTATGCTCTAAAATGTGACTCACAGGAAAACGTTATCCCTGAAAAGAAAACGTTATCTGGTCAAAACGTTGTTTCTGGATCATAAAAAGATTCCAAAAACTGGTGTATATTGCTCGGCGGAAATTCCTTAACCATGAAGATTGACATGAAAAAGACCAAAATTGTCTGCACCATCGGTCCGAAGACCGAATCCAAAGAAATGCTGGCCAAAATGCTGGACGCCGGCATGAACGTCATGCGCCTGAACTTCTCCCACGGTGACTACGCCGAGCACGGCAGCCGCATCAGCAACCTGCGCGCTGTGATGGCCGAGACCGGCAAGCACGCAGCTATCCTGCTGGACACCAAGGGTCCGGAAATCCGTACCATGAAGCTGGAAGGCGGCAACGACGTCGCACTGGTCGCTGGCCAGACTTTCACCTTCACCACCGACCAGACCGTGGTTGGCAACAAAGACAAAGTGGCCGTGACCTATGCAGGTTTCGCCAACGATCTGCGCGTCGGCAACCGCATCCTGGTTGATGACGGCCTGATCGGTCTGGACGTTATCGAAATCACCGAGCGCGAAGTTATCTGTAAAGTGCTGAACAACGGTGACCTGGGCGAGAACAAAGGCGTTAACCTGCCGGGCGTCTCCATCAAGCTGCCGGCCCTGGCCGAGAAAGACAAGCGCGACCTGATCTTCGGTTGCGAGCAAGGCGTTGATTTCGTTGCTGCTTCTTTCATCCGCAAGAAAGAAGACGTTCTGGAAATCCGTGAGCACCTGAAAGCCCACGGTGGCGAGAACATCCAGATCATCTCCAAGATCGAAAACCAGGAAGGTCTGGACAACTTCGACGAGATCCTGGCTGTTTCCGACGGCATCATGGTTGCTCGTGGCGACATGGGTGTAGAGATCCCGGTTGAAGAAGTTATCTTCGCCCAGAAGATGATCATCGCCAAGTGCAACAAAGCCCGCAAAGTGGTTATCACTGCCACCCAGATGCTGGACTCCATGATCAAGAACCCGCGCCCGACCCGCGCCGAAGCTGGTGACGTGGCCAACGCCATCCTGGACGGTACCGACGCAGTGATGCTGTCCGGTGAATCCGCCAAGGGTAAGTACCCGCTGGAAGCCGTGACCATCATGGCCACCATCTGCGAGCGTACTGATGCCGTGATGCCGTCCAACCTGTCTGCTGCCAACGACAGCAACAAGCTGCGCATCACCGAAGCCGTATGTAAAGGCGCCGTAGAGACCTCCGAGAAGCTGGACGCCCCCCTGATCGTGGTCGCTACCGAAGGCGGCAAGTCTGCCAAGGCCATTCGCAAGTACTTCCCGAAAGCCTGGATCCTGGCTATCACCACCAACAAGAAAACTGCTGCCCAGCTGGTTCTGACCAAGGGTGTGGTTGCCCACGTGGTTGACAGCATCGCCTCTACCGACGATTTCTATCGCATCGGTAAAGAAGCCGCGCTGGAAATCGGCATGGGTCTGAAAGGTGACGTGGTTGTGATGGTCTCCGGTGCTCTGGTACCGAGCGGTACCACCAACACCGCTTCTGTTCACGTTCTTTAATCAGAGCTGAACGAGTTGAAAACGGCGCCTGCGGGCGCCGTTTTTTTTGTCCCTCCCCCCTGCTTACCTGACAAGCCCGGTGTTAGAATCCACGCGAATTTAATCTATGCGGGAAATCTCCCGAATATCGCGTAATAACCCGGAAGTTATATGCCCTCAATACGTTTTAAAAGAGTCTCGGCTACCTTGTTGCCGCTGCTCTGTCTCCTCGCCAGCCTCTGCGTGCCGCAAGCCATGGCGCAAGATGTCCCCTCTCGCAACGCAGTTCAGCGAGCGCTGGATGGTCTGGGTAAATCAGAAACCCTGACCGTCAGTCAGCAAGCGGATCAGAAGTTGCTGACTGAAACCCTCGCCCTGCTCGACAGCATCGACAAGGAAGAGGCGAAGGCCAAGACCCAGGCCCAGCGGATCCGCAACCTGCCCACCGAACTCAGAGAGATCAGCGCCAAGCTCGATGCTCTGACCAAGGGCAAGAGTGCCGAGCAGATCAAGAGCGAATACGCCAGCATGAGTCTGGCAGAGCTCGACAGCCGTCAGCCGGAAGTGCTGGCCAACATGCAGGCGGCCCAGGAGGCCCTCGGCGCCATCGGCAGCCAGCTCACCAGCTTGCAGACCTTGCCGGAGCGGGCCCAGGCCAGCATGAGCCGCGCCTACCAGCGCAGTCAGGAGATCCGTACCCGCCTCAACGCCGGTGAAAGCGTCTCCAGCGCCGAGAAGATGAAGCTCGGTGCCGAGCTGGCCCTGCTCGACCTGCAACTGGCCCACCTGCAAAAGGAGCTGGATAACCGTACCAGCATGCAGGATCTGGCGATCAAGCAGCGCGACTACCAGAGTGCCCGTCTCGCCAGCGAAGAGCAGAAACTGCAGCTGTTGCAGGATCAGAGCAGCGCCAAGCGCCTCGGCGACACCGAAAAAACCGCCGAGCAGACCGGTGAACTGGTGGCGACCGAAGACAGCCCGCTGGTGCAAAAAGAGCAGGAGCTCAATCACCAGCTCAGCCAGCAGCTGATCGGTGCCACCACCAGCCTCAACTCGCTGGTGCAAAAAAACCTGCAAGCCAAGAGCTGGCTGGAGCGCGGCATCCAGACCGAGCGCAACCTCAATGAACAGGTGCAGATGCTCAAGGGCAATCTGCTGCTGTCGCGCATCCTCTATCAGCTCTACCAGCAGTTGGAAGCGGCGCCCACCATCGCCGTCAAAAACCTGGAAGAGCAGATCGCCGATCTGCATCTGGCCCAGTTTGAACTGAGCCAGCAGCGTGACCAGCTGTTCCAGAAGAACCTCTATCTGGACAATCTGATCGCCGGCAGCAAGGATCCGGTCAGCGAGGAGGACAAGGAGAGCCTTGCCAAGCTGCTCGATACCCGTATCAATCTGCTCGATCAGCTCAACCGACAACTCGACAGCCAGCTCACCAACGCCATCAGCCTGCAGCTGACCCAGCAGCAGCTGGCGCGGGTCTATGCCTCTATCGAATTTACCCTGCAGCAACACATCTTCTGGGTAAGCAGCAACAAGCCCATCGACAGCAAGTGGTTTATCAGCTGGCCCGCCCAGGCCTACAAACAGGCCTCCGACTGGGTATTGAAACCGGACTGGAAACGCTGGCGCGAAGAGCTGCTGGGGATCTCCCTGCTCGCCTTCCCGCTGCTGCTGATCGGCGGCCTGCTGGTCTGGAAACGTCCGGCGCTGGTTGAGCGCGAGAAGAAGATCACCAAGGACCTTGGCCGTTTCCGTCAGGACAGCCAGTGGCACACCCCGCGCGCCCTGCTCTATACCGTGCTGCAACGCCTGCCGGGCAGCATGTTCATTCTGGCTGGCGGTCTGCTGCTCACCTACTGCGGTCTGCTCAGTCCCAAGCTGATGTTCCAGATCACCCTGAACCTCGCCCTCGGTTATCTGGTGTTCAGCGTCTATCTGGCGGTGATGCGCCCGGGCGGCATCGCCGAAACCCACTTCCGGATCCCGAAAGCGGAGCTGCAGGCCAAGCGCAACAGCATGCGCTACATCTGGTTGCCACTGCTGCCACTCATCATGCTCGCAACCAAGGCGGTGGTTGAACCCTCCACCCTGGGCAACGACGTGATCGGCCAGGCCATGACCCTGACCCTGCTGGGGCTGGCCGCCTATCTGGTGTTCCCCATCTCCCGCGCCCGCATCAAGGGCGAGGCGAGCATGCAGAAGTCGCTGATCGCCATCGCCCTGGCGCTGGCGCCGGTGGCGCTGATCGTGCTGGCGGTGCTCGGTTACTACTACACCGCGCTGAAGCTGACCGGTCGCCTGATCGAATCCTTCTACCTCATCATCATCTGGAGCCTGGTCTACCGCACCGCCCTGCGTGGTCTTGAGCTGGCTGCCCGTCGTCTGGCCTACCGCCGTGCGGTGGCCAAGCGTGAGCACAAATCTTCGGAAGATGCAGAAGGTGGCGAGTCCATTGAAGAGCAGCCCATGGATCTGGAGGATGTCAGCCAGCAGTCCCTGCGTCTGACCCGTACCGTGCTGATGCTGATCTTCGGCGTCGCCTTCTACTGGCTCTGGTCCGATCTGGTCGCGGTCTTCTCCTACCTCGACAGCATGGTGCTGTGGCACCGCAGTGAAGGCACCGGCGCCAACGCCGTGCTCTTCCCCATCAGCCTCAGTGACGTGCTGATCGGCTTCCTGCTGCTCGGCGGTGCATGGTCACTGGCGCGCAACCTGCCGGGCTTGCTGGAGGTGCTGGTGCTCTCCAAGCTCAACCTGGCTCAGGGTACCGCCTACGCCATCACCACCATGCTCAACTACGTGCTGATCGGCTTTGGCTCCCTGACCGCTCTCTCCATGATGGGCGTGCAGTGGGACAAGCTGCAGTGGGTTGCGGGTGGTCTGTCAGTCGGTATCGGTTTCGGCATGAAGGAGATCCTCTCCAACTTCGTCTCCGGCATCATCATCCTGTTCGAGCGTCCGGTGCGGATCGGTGACACCGTCACCATCGGCTCCTTCTCCGGTACCGTCTCGCGGATCCGCATTCGCGCCACCACCCTGACCGACTTCGACCGCAAAGAGGTGATCATCCCCAACCAGCAACTGATGACAGAACGGCTCATCAACTGGTCGCTGAGTGACACCGTCACCCGGGTGATCGTTCGGGTGGGCGTGGCGTATGGCTCGGATCTGGAGCTGACCCGCACCCTGCTGAAACAAGCGGCCGACGAAAACAGCCGCGTGCTGAAAGATCCGGCCCCCATCGTCTACTTCCTCACCTTTGGTGCCAGCACGCTGGATCACGAACTGCGCTTCTTCGTGAGCGAACTGGGAGACCGTAACCCGGCGGTGGACGAGTTGAACCGCAAGATCGACCAGCTGTTCCGCGAGAACGGCATCGAGATCGCCTTCAACCAGATGGATGTCTACATCAAGAACATGCAGGGCGAAGAGCAGAAGGTGGAGTCCAACTCCGCCGCTCTGCCGCCGCCCTCAGAAGATGGCAAGCAGCCAGCCTGATAGCGAACTGCATTAATCTGATAGCAACAGCCGCTCACCCAGGTGAGCGGCTTTTTTATGCCAGTTTATGGCGATAGAGACAGTTATCCATTGCCAACATGGCTGGCCGCCGCACAACAGGCAGCTATCACCCTTGATAAAATATAAAGAGAAATAAAAGTCTAAAAACAAACACTTGCCCCACACCACTACTTACCGCATGGATGAAACCTGCGCCCTTATCCCCTCACCGCTTACCCCATACTGCGCTCGCTCCGGCCCCCGGATTTTTATAACTTTTTTTAATTTTATTTGAGTGTCCTCTTCATCCTGACCATTGCAAAGTGGCGCCATTCCAGCGCCGGGCACTGTGGCCACCACTCGGCTGACACCGACTTGCTCATTTGATAATTGAAAGGATCCGAGAGATGAAACACTCCTTGATGGTAATGGGGTTGGCCGCCAGTCTGGCATTGAGAGGCTGCCAGAATATGGATACCAAGAAAGTCCTGATAGGTGCAGCTGCGCTGGGTGCCATCGGCGCCGCTGGCTATTACGCCGGGAAAAAGCACAGCGATAACAAACACGAGCATGATGGCCAACATGACGATAGCAATGACCAGCATATGGCCACCAGCAAGATGCCCCGTTACTGCTCGGGGGAAGCAGCCAGCAAATTCCATGTCTCCCCGCGCGATATCACCACCGAGTCGGCAGAAGAGAGTGGCCACAGATACAAGGTCTATGGCCAGTACGAGATCGATGATGATGCAGTCGACTTTACCTGCACCTTCAATCACGACGGTCGCTTCCTCTCGGTCGTTCGCAGCTGATTGGCCACCGGTTACAGCCAATTCACCACCGACTCTCCATACAGGACACTCACGATGAAACAGCAACGCAGCATGATCGCCAGCCTGATTGCGCTGGCCCTGCTTGGCCTCGCTCCATGCGCCGGTGCCACCAGCGGCCACTCCGGGGTGGATCTGGCCAGCATGGATAACAGCGTGCGCGCGGCGGACGATCTGTTTCGCCACGTCAACGGCAACTGGCTGGCCCAGACCCAAATACCGGATGACATGCCGGGGCAGACCATCGGCAATCTGTTGGCGGACAAGTCGCTGGAGGATCGCAAGGTGTTGCTGGAGGAGCTGCTCAAGCGCCCGCAACAGGCCGGAACCCCTCACCAGCAGATCGCCGACCTCTACGCCAGCTATCTGGATCAGGCCGGGCGGGATGCCAAAGGGCTGACCCCCATTCAGCCACTGCGCGACGAGATCATGGCCATCCATGATGGCGCCTCGCTAGCCACCTACTTTGCCCGGGTTAACAAGCTGGGGGGCGGCGCTCCCTTTGGTATCGGGTTCATGGCCGACAAGAAACAGCCTGACAGCTACGGGATCTACCTGCAGCAATCCGGCCTCGGTCTGCCGGATCGGGACTACTACCTGAAAGCAGATGCCGCCAGCAAGGCTCTGCGGGCCAGCTACGAGCAGTTAATTACCGCCCTGCTCAACCATGCCGGCGTCGAGGGGGCGAGCGAGCAGGCCCATCGCATTCTGACGTTGGAGACCCGCCTCGCCAGCCTGCAGTGGGATAGAGTCAAGCTGCGGGATGACAACCTCACCTACAACAAACTACCCATCGCTCGCCTCAGTCAGTTGCTGCCCACCCTGGATTGGCAACGCTACCTGACAGAGGCCGGTATCGCCGGGGAAACGGAGATCATCGTCAGTGAGCCGGACTATCTGGAGAAGCTGGCCGCCGTGATGCAGGAGACCAGCATCGCGCAGTGGCAATCCTACTGCCTGTTCCATCTGCTACGTACTTATGCGCCCTATCTCGACAGCCAGAGCAATGCCCTGCACTTCGCTTTCTACGGTACAACCCTGAGCGGCATCCCCCGGCAGCGGGAGCCTTGGAAGCAGGCCATGGAGGTGCTGGACGACTATCTGGGTCAGGCGGTGGGCAAAATCTACGTGGAGCGCTACTTTCCGGCCGAAGCCAAGGCACAGATGGCGACCATGGTACGCAATCTGATCGCTGCCTATCGCCAGGAGATCTGTGGGCTCGACTGGATGTCTGCCCCGACCAAACAGCAGGCGCGGGCGAAACTAGAGAAGGTACGGGTCAAGATCGGCTATCCCGACCAGTGGCAGGATTACAGCGCAATCGAGATCCGTCCCGATGATCTGGTCGGCAATGCCCAGCGCGCGGCCACGGTGCGTTACAACGAGCACCTTGCCCGCCTCCATCAACCGGTAGATCGGGAGGAGTGGTTCGACAATCCGCAGACGGTGAATGCCTACTACAACCCGAACAACAACGAGATCGTCTTCCCGGCCGCCATACTGCAACCGCCCTACTTCGATCTTAAGGCGGATGATGCGGTCAACTATGGCGCTATCGGCGCGGTCATCGGTCACGAGTTGAGCCATGGTTTCGATGATCAGGGGGCCAAATTCGATGGCAACGGTGCCTTGCACAACTGGTGGGCTCCGGCCGATCTCAAGGAGTTCACCGCCAGAGCGCAAAAACTGGCGAAACAGTACGACCGTTACGAGCCCATCAAGGGGGAGCATGTCAACGGCCAGCTGACCCTTGGCGAGAACATCGGCGATCTCGGCGGCCTGACCATCGCCCACAAGGCGTACCAGCTCGCCCTGGGCAACCGCCAGCCAGCGGTGCTCGATGGCTTTACTGCCGAGCAGCGTTTCTTTATCGGCTGGGCGCAGGTGTGGAAAGGAAAGTACCGGCCCGAGCTCGCTGCCGTTCTGCTCAAGACAGATCCCCACTCGCCGCTGGAGTACCGGGTCAACGGCGTCGTCGCTAATATTCCGGCCTTCTATAGCGCCTTTGCCATCAAGCCGGGAGACAAGCTCTATCTGCCACCTTCCGAGCGTGTGAAGATTTGGTGACCACCAGCAGGGGCCCTGGCCCGAAAAGCTCCAGCAGATGGACCACCTCCACCTGAGCTGAAGATGACCGACGCAGGGAGTGTCTGTTTTACCCTGTCTGGTTTTTCCCGACCCACATGTGCCTGACCATGTGGTTTTTTTTGACCCTTTTGCCCCGCCGCTTCTCCTCAGCCTGCCCAGCTTTCACCCGATACGGCCACGGCACACAACCCCGCCATTTTCTCGCCTTTGCCTTTGGCTGAAAAACCGGCGGCGTAACCGCTATAAATCGGTTTACCACCAAACAGGTCTGACCTATGGTAAAGCATGTAAAAGATGCATCGTGGAGCCGCTTTTCCTATGAATGACCGAGAACTGCAACAGATCCTGTTTCGCTCCTTCGATGTGATCCCGCTGCCTATTCTGGTGTCAGAATCCATTGCCCGTCACGATGGCTGCTCACCCGACATGATCCCGCAGCGGCGCCACCGCTTCCTGAATAAAGCCTTTATTGAGCAACTGGGCTACAACCTTGACGATCTGCCGGACATGGCTTCCTGGTTTCAGGTCGCCTACCCGGATGAAGGGTATCGCCGCACCATCATCGACTCCTGGCACTCCCAAGTGGAACAGAGCTTGTCGCAAGGGCTGGAGGTTGCCGAGATGCCTGCGCTGATCCGCTGCAAAAGCGGTCAGTCGCGCTGGTTTATCGTCACTGCCCAACTGGGTGCCGATGCCATCCCGGATGGCCATATCGTCACCTTTCGCGATATCCACGACCTGCAGTGTATGGTGGAAGAGGTGAGCCGCCTCTCCTGCACAGACCCGCTCACCGAACTGACCAACCGGCGCGGCGCCCAGCAACAGCTGCAGGCCCTTTGGTTGCAGGGGGAGCCCCTCTCGGTAGTGCTGGGAGATATCGACCATTTCAAACAGGTCAATGACCGCTACGGCCATCCTGCGGGCGATGCCGCGCTCTGCGCCGTCGCCCACGCTATGGCGGGCCAGCTGTTGCCGGGGGAGAGTCTGGCCCGTTGGGGCGGGGAGGAGTTTCTGCTGATCCTGCCTGGTTGCGATATTGAACAGGCAGCACGGCGCGCCGAACAGCTGCGCCAGCATGTCAGTACCACCCGCTTGCCATGGCAGGGGAAGCAGCTATCCCTCACCATCAGTCTGGGGTGTGCCAGCATGAAGGGGCAGGAGGGCATCGACTATCTGCTGATGATGGCCGACCGGGCACTTTATCAGGCCAAGGATCAGGGCCGTAACCGGGTTGTCATCTCGACGGAATAAAGTGGTAACCAGAACGGAAAGCTGACTCGCGGCCATAAAAAAACCGAAGCACAGGGCTTCGGTTTTTTACTGCGCAACTGGCGTGAGCCAGCCGGGCATTACTTCTTGATACGGATAACCGGGGTCTCGCCCACAGTTACGGCACCAGTCATTTTGATCAGCTCTTTGATCTCGTCCATGTTGGAGATGACAACCGGAGTCAGGGTAGACTTGGCTTTCGCTTCCAGAACGGCCAGATCGAACTCGATGATGGTGTCGCCGCGCTTGACCTGCTGGCCTTCCTGAGCGATACGCTTGAAGCCTTCGCCTTTCAGTTCAACGGTGTCGATACCGAAGTGAACGAACAGCTCGATACCGGAGTCGGATTCCAGAGAGAACGCATGGTTGGTCTCGAAAATCTTGCCGATGGTACCATCGCACGGAGCAACCATCTTGTTGCCAGCCGGCTTGATGGCGATACCGTCACCAACGATCTTCTCGGCGAAGACAACGTCAGGCACATCTTCGATCGGCACGATTTCGCCAGACAGCGGAGCAAAGATTTCGATGCCGCCGGTGTCAGAGCTATCGTCGGAAACCAGTTTCTTCAGTTTATCAAACAGACCCATATAAAGCTCCTAGAGATGATTTGTCGCTGTTTGCAGCCGATCTTAGCAGACTGCTTTCTGCTTAATAAAGTTATCTACGCATGCTTCGATTTCAGCGGCGGTGGCAAAGCTCAGTGCTTGATCAGCCATTGCCTTCACATCTTCGAAGTTGGTGTTGCGGATAAGCTTCTTGATACGCGGTACAGAGATGGCGCTCATGGAGAACTCATCCAGACCCATACCCAGCAGCAGCAGGGTAGCGCGCTCGTCACCAGCCAGTTCACCACACATACCGGTCCACTTGCCTTCGGCGTGGGACGCATCGATAACCATCTTGATCAGGGTCAGGACGGAGGGTGACAGCGGGTTGTACATGGCGGAGATCATCTCGTTACCACGATCGACAGCCAGGGTGTACTGGGTCAGGTCGTTGGTACCGATACTGAAGAAATCCACTTCCTTGGCCAGATGATGAGCCATCACGGCAGCGGCCGGGGTCTCGATCATGATACCCACTTCGATGGATTCATCAAAGGCTTTGCCTTCGGCACGCAGTTCGGCCTTCAGCGTCTCTACGGTAGCTTTCAGGCTACGGAACTCTTCGACAGAGATGATCATCGGGAACATGATGCGCAGTTTGCCGAAGGCAGAGGCGCGCAGAATGGCCCGCAGCTGAGCGTGCATGATGTCTTCGCGGTCGAAGAAAATACGCACGGCACGCCAGCCCAGGAAGGGGTTCATCTCTTTCGGGAAATTCATGTACGGCAGCTCTTTGTCGCCGCCAATATCCATGGTACGCACGATGATCGGCTGATCCGGCATCGCTTCGGCCACTTCTTTGTAGGCTTTGAACTGCTCGTCTTCGGTCGGCAGCGCGTCACGGTCCATGAACAGGAACTCGGTACGGTACAGACCCACGCCTTCGGCGCCATTGCGGATGGCACCTTCGGTATCCTTGACGGTACCGATGTTGGCGCACACTTCGACCTGGTGACCATCCAGCGTGATGGCGGGCAGATCTTTCAGCTTGGCCAGCTCATCTTTCTCGGCCTGGAACTGAGCCTGGAACTTCTTGGCTTCGGTCAGCTGTTCAGCGGTCGGATTGATGATGATCTGGTTGTTGATCGCATCCAGCACCAGCATGTCACCGTTCTTGACGCGCTCGGTGATGTCGTTGGTGCCTACCACGGCCGGCAGCTCCAGGGAGCGGGCCATGATGGAGGTGTGAGAGGTACGGCCACCGATGTCGGTAACGAAACCCAGCACATATTTCAGGTTGATTTGAGCGGTTTCGGACGGGGTCAGGTCTTTGGCGACCAGGATCACCTCTTCGTCGATGGTGCTCAGGTTGACAACGGCGATGCCCAGTACGTTCTTGACCAGACGGGTACCGATGTCACGGAAGTCGGTAGCGCGTTCGCGCAGATAAGGGTCATCC
This sequence comes from Aeromonas sp. R10-2, assembly GCF_040908445.1. Taxonomy (NCBI): domain Bacteria; kingdom Pseudomonadati; phylum Pseudomonadota; class Gammaproteobacteria; order Aeromonadales; family Aeromonadaceae; genus Aeromonas; species Aeromonas sp. R10-2. Next base: position 34,027 of record NZ_JBFODS010000071.1, read on the forward strand.
AGCTCGGCCATCATCTTGGCGTACTGTTCGATCACCTCATAGATGGCTTTGTCAGCGGAAGCCTTGTTCTCTTTGATGAAGGATTTGATATCCCCTTCCAGCTCCTCATCTTCGAGCAGCATGATGTGGCCTTCGAAGATGGCCTCTTTTTCCTCACCGAAGGTGCGACCGGCCATCTCTTTGATGGCTTCCAGCTGGGTAGCTGACTTGGTACGAGCTTCGAGGAAACGGTTGATCTCGGCATCAATCTGGTCAGCAGAGATTTTGCCCTGATTGATAACGATTTCATCTTCTTTCAGAAGAAGCGCCTTACCGAATGCGATACCGGGGGACGCAAGAATGCCAGATATCATAATCCTTCCTATTAAAACGACTGTGGGGGAGGAATCTAAAGCTGGATTACTCCAGCTCGTCCATCAGGGCAACCAGCTTCTCAACAGCTTGCTGAGCATCCGGGCCATCAGCCTGGATAGTTACGTTGGTACCCTTGGTCAGGCCCAGGGTCTGCAGCTTGAACAGGCTCTTGGCGCTGGCGGACTTACCACCGGAGACCACAGTGATCTCGCTTTGGAATTCTTTGGCTTCTTTCACGAACTGAGCTGCCGGACGGGTGTGCAGGCCGTTTTCAGCAGTAATAACAACAGACTTCTCGTACATGGTTTCACCCCATATTATTGATATTTTTTGGTGGATTGGTCGTTTTTGAAGCAACCTGACCCACCGTGTCAGTATGGATATGTTGTAAAGTAACGAAAGCAGACCCGCAATGGTTTAATCCAGGTCAAGTTTCTGTGCAGTAATCGGCGCGCTGGTTGGCAATTTTCCGTTATTGGGCTACAAGCCGCATCAGGACTGGCTTGAAATTATTTTATAACGAAAAATAACACTTTGTTACTTTGTGATACCGAGCCAGCAAACACCGCGTGACGCCGCACAGGATATGAGATTTAGAGCGGAATGTCTGCTTTTTTTCTCACTCCGGAACTTGTTATTTTACCCCAAAAAATAAGGATCAAGTGACACTAACAGGGGTTGAGTCTAGCCCATAAAGAAGCGGCGCTCCTGGGAGCGCCGCTGTTTTGAAATATTTCGATCAGTTACTGCTGCAGTTCCTGCTCGCTGAACACCCCGGCAAACAGGGCGCTGGAGAGGTAACGTTCCGCCGCACTCGGCAGGATGACCACAATGGTTTTGCCCGCAAATTCCGGCAGCTCGGCCAGACGGCTGGCAGCCACCACCGCAGCACCGGAGCTGATACCGGCCAGGATCCCCTCCTCCTCCATCAGGCGGCGAGCCATCTCGATGGCTTCATCGCTGGTCACCTTCTCCACCCGATCGATAAGGGAGAGGTCCAGGTTACCCGGGATAAAGCCGGCGCCGATCCCCTGGATCTTGTGGGGGCCCGGTTTGATCTCTTCCCCGGCCAGCTTCTGGCTGATGACCGGCGACTCGGCCGGTTCGACCGCAACAGAGACCACCGCCTTGCCTTTAGTCTGCTTCAGATAGCGGGAGACACCGGTAATGGTACCGCCGGTACCGACCCCGGCCACGAACACATCCACCTCGCCGTCAGTGGCATCCCAAATCTCGGGTCCGGTGGTCTTTTCGTGGATCTCCGGGTTGGCCGGGTTTTCAAACTGTTGCAGCAACACATACTTGCCCGGCTCGGACTCGAGGATCTCGTTGGCCTTGGCAATGGCCCCCTTCATGCCGAGCGGCCCTTCGGTCAGCACCAGATTGGCACCGAGCGCCTTGAGCAACTTGCGGCGCTCCAGGCTCATAGTGGCCGGCATGGTCAGAGTGATGGGATAGCCGCGAGCTGCCGCGACAAAGGCCAGAGCAATACCCGTGTTGCCGCTGGTGGGCTCGATGATCTCCTTACCCTTGGTCAGGATGCCGCGCTTCTCGGCATCCCAGATCAGGTTGGCGCCGATCCGGCACTTGACGCTGAAGCTGGGATTACGGCTCTCGATCTTGGCCAGCACGCGGCCTTTGGTAACACGGTTGAGACGAACCAGCGGGGTGTGACCGATAGTCTGGCTGTTGTCCTCAAATATTTTGCTCATGGTGCTATCCCTGTGTTTGTTACGACGATGAAACAAGATTACCCTGTGGTTTCTGAATGAGAAGTGACTATTCGTTATAACCATATGGTATTACAACATATAGAGCTTATTCTCTCTGGCCCCTGACTCCGGGCGCCAATCGTCAAAGGAACCGACGTTATGGGATTTTCAGGAAGCAGCCAGTATCTCGCCTCCGATGCATTGAAGATGGCGGTCAATGCCGCCATCACCCTCGAGAAACCGCTGCTGATCAAGGGGGAGCCGGGCACCGGCAAGACGGTGCTGGCGGAAGCGGTCGCCGACCATCTCGGCACCGACCTCATTGCTTGGCATATCAAGTCCACCACCAAGGCCCAGCAGGGACTCTACGAATATGATGCGGTGGCCCGGCTGCGGGACTCCCAGCTCGGCGACCCCAGAGTGGCCGATATCAGTCACTACATTCGTAAAGGCAAGTTGTGGCAGGCCTTCAGCGCCGAGCAGCGACCTGTGCTGCTGATCGACGAGATCGACAAGGCCGACATCGAATTCCCCAACGATCTGCTGCTGGAGCTGGATCGGATGGAGTTCGACGTCTACGAGACCGGCGAGCGAGTAAAGGCACGCCAGCGGCCTGTGGTCATCATCACCTCCAACAACGAAAAAGAGCTGCCGGATGCCTTCCTGCGCCGCTGTTTCTTCCACTACATCCGCTTCCCCGACAAGGCCGAGATGCAGGCCATCGTCAAACTCCACTACCCCGACCTCAAGGAGAGCCTGCTTGGCGAGGCAATGGATCTCTTCTTCGAGCTGCGCGAGGTAGAGGGGCTACGCAAGAAGCCCTCTACCTCGGAGCTACTGGACTGGATCCGCCTGCTCTTGGCCGACGATATCGCCCCCGAGGCAATGCGTGCCCGCGAGCCAGGCAAGCTGGTGCCCGCGCTATATGGCGCCCTGCTCAAGACCGAGCAGGACCTGCATCTCTTCGAGAAGCTCGCCTTTCTGGCCCGGCGCGGCAACTGACCCATGCTGATCGACTTTTTTACCCACCTGCGCCGCCACAAGCTCCCCTGCAGCCTGCGCGAGCTGCTGGACTTGCACGCCGCACTGGCAGCCCGGTTGGTCGCTGTCGATATGGACGAGTTCTACCAGCTCTCCCGCTGCCTGCTGGTAAAAGACGAGGCCCACTACGATCGCTTCGATCGCGCCTTCGCCGAATACTATGAGGGGCTGGACGCCATCCCCCTGCTGCCGGAAAGCCTGCCCGAGGAGTGGCTGCGCAAGGAGTTCGAGCGACTGTTGAGCCCAGAGGAGAAGGCGCTGCTCAAATCCCTCGGCGGACTCGACAAGCTGCTGGAAACCCTTAACCAGCGCTTAAGCGAGCAGAAAGAGCGCCACGCCGGTGGCAACAAGTGGGTGGGAACCGGCGGCAGCAGCCCGTTTGGCCATGGCGGTTTTCACCCCGAGGGGGTGCGAATGGGTGGAGAGGGGCAGCACAGCAAGGCGGCCAAGGTATGGGAGGCCCGTCACTATCGCAACTTCAGCGATGACTCGCCGCTCGGCCAGCGCGCCATTCAGCTGGCGCTGCGCAAACTCAGGCGTTGGGTTCGCAAAGGCAATCCCAACGAGCTGGATCTCGACGACACCATAAAAAGTTCGGCCCGCCAGGGCTGGCTCGATGTGAAGCTGCGGCCCGAGCGCCACAACGGGGTCAAGCTGTTGGTCTTTTTCGATGTGGGAGGATCCATGGATGCCCACGTTGCCGAGGTGCAGCGTCTCTTCTCTGCGTTGCGCCACGAGTTCAAGCATCTGGAGTACTTCTATTTTCACAACTGCCTCTACGACTTCGTCTGGAAGGATAACGCCCGCCGCTTTGAGGAGCGGTTCGATACCCTGCGGCTGCTGCGCACCTACGGCAGCGACTACCGGGTGATCCTGGTGGGGGATGCCACCATGGGCCCCTACGAGATCACCTGGCCGGGCGGCAGTGTCGAGCAGTGGAACGAGGAGTCGGGTCAGGTGTGGCTCACCCGCTTGCAGCAGCACTTTCCCAAACTGGTGTGGATCAATCCCACCCCGCGGCGGGAGTGGCTCTGGCATCCCTCCATCAAACTGATGAATGACGTGGTTGGCGGACGGATGCATCCGCTGACCCTGGCGGGTCTCGCTGCGGCGATCAACCAGCTCTAACCCTCTCACCCCTATAAACCGACAAGCCGGGAACGCACCCGGCGAGGAGCAAAGATGACCTCTATCGTGATCAGTGGCTCAGGCCTCTATACCCCACCCTTTGCCGTCAGCAATGAAGAGCTGGTGGCCGCCTTCAACCAGTATGTGGATCTCTACAACGAGGAGAACGCCTCCGCCATCGATGCCGGCCAGCTTCCCGCCAAGCAGCACTCCAGCTGCGAGTTCATCGAGAAGGCATCCGGCATCAAGAGCCGTTATCTGGTGAGCCGCGAGGGAGTACTCAATCCCGATATCATGCAACCGCTGCTGGCGGAGCGGCCCGACGAGATGCCCTCCATCATGGTGGAGATGGCGGTGGCCGCCGCCGAGCAGGCACTGATCGCCGCCGGTCGCGAGCCGGGAGAGATCGACTTGGTGATCGTGGCCGCCTCCAACATGCCGCGCCCCTACCCGGCGCTGGCCATCGAGCTGCAGCATTATCTAGGGGCGAGCGGCATGGCCTTTGACATGAACGTGGCCTGCTCGTCTGCCACCTTCGGCATCAAGACAGCCGCCGATATGCTGGCGGCAGGCACCGCCAAACTGGCGCTGGTAGTCAATCCGGAGATCTGCTCGGGACACCTCAATTTCCGGGACAGAGACAGTCACTTTATCTTCGGCGATGCCTGCACCGCGGTGCTGCTGGAGCGGGAAGCCGATTGCAAGGTGGCCAATCCGTGGCAACTGGTGGCCAGCAAGCTGGTGACTCAATACTCCAACAACATCCGCAACAACTTCGGCTTTCTGAACCGGCTGAGCCCGCGCACCCGCTACGGCGACGACAAGCTGTTCCGCCAGCAGGGGCGCAAGGTGTTCAAGGAGGTGTTGCCGCTGGTGTGCGACCAGATAGCCAACCAGCTCGATGAGCAGGGCTGGCCCGCTGGGAGCCTGAGCCGGCTCTGGCTCCATCAGGCCAACCTCACCATGAACCAGTTCATCGGTCGCAAGCTGCTGGGCCACGATGCCAGCCAGCAGGAGGCGCCGGTCATTCTTGATAGCTATGGTAATACCAGCTCGGCGGGTTCCATCATCGCGTTTCATCTGTACAATCGCGACCTTCCTGCGGGGGCTCGCGGCGTACTGTGCTCCTTTGGCGCTGGCTACTCCATCGGTAGCCTGCTGCTGCGACGCCTGTAATGGCGGGCCTCCCGCCGACATAACAATAACCAGCAACATGGGTGGGAATATGCAGAGGATCACGGGGCGCTGCGCCCTGCACTACGGGGTAACCCTGTCACTATTTTGTCTCTATGGCTGGCAGGTTTGCCCGTTTCTCGAGAGTCTCACCCTGCCCCAGCTGCTGGGGCCGACCCTGGTGACGTTTGCCATCATGTTCGCCGTGCGCAACCGGCTGCTCTCAAGGCGGCCCCTGCCGCGCAACGGGCTGGACGGGTTTGGACTAGAGGTGGGTTTCTACCTACTGGGAGCACTGCTGCTGTCGGGCTACAACGCCCTGACCCACGACTTTCCGCTGGAGAGTCACCTCAAGGTGCTGCTGGGGATGACTACCCTCGGCTTTCTGGTGGCGGCCGATCTGACCCTGGAGCGGGATTGGAATCGGGCCAGAACACGGCAAGCCGAGCAGAGCCTGGCACTGAGCCACCCGCTGGCCATGCCGCTGCCACGCAAGTTCACCCTATTTACCCTGGCGACCCTCACCCTGCTGGGGGGTGTCTTCTTCTTGCTGTTCAACAAGGATCTGGAGTGGCTGGTGACGGTGGAGCGCAGCCTGCCGAGGGTCGATGCCCAGCACTACATCCTGTGGGAGATCGCCTTCGTAATGACGGTGACCTTTTGTTATCTCGCCCTCATTATTCACGGTTATGGTCGCAATCTCGGCCTATCCCTGCGCCAGCAGACCCGCACCATGGCCAGAGTACAGTGTGGTGACTTCGACGCCCGGGTGCCGGTCACCCGGGATGACGAGTTCGGCCTTATCGCCGCCAGCACCAATCAGATGATCGGTGAGCTGAAATCCCGCAGCGACGAGCTCAACCTGACCCGCGACGTGGCCATCCTCGGCCTCGCCTCCCTGGCGGAGACCCGGGACAACGAGACCGGCGCCCATATCATTCGCACCCAGCACTACGTCAAGGCGCTGGCGCAATACCTCAGTCGCAGCGATTGGGATCGCTATCCGCTCGATGACGCCACCATCGATCTGCTGTTCAAGTCGGCCCCTCTGCACGATGTGGGCAAGGTGGGCATTCCCGATGCAATCCTGCTCAAACCGGGCAAGCTGACCGACGAGGAGTTCGCCATCATGAAGCGCCACCCGCAGATCGGCGCCGATGCGCTGGCGAGCGCCGAGGCGCAGCTGGGCTCCAACTCCTTCTTGCGGCTGGCCCGGGAGATCTCCCTCACCCACCACGAAAAGTGGGATGGCAGCGGCTATCCGGCTGGGCTGGCGGGTGAGGATATTCCCCTCTCCGGGCGCTTGATGGCGGTAGCGGATGTCTACGATGCCCTCATCTCGAAACGGGTCTACAAACCCGCTTTCAGCCATGAGGAAGCGAAGGAGATCATCGTGAAGGGGAGCGGCAGCCATTTTGATCCCGGCATTGTCGCGGCGTTTCTCGCCTGCGAAGCGCAGTTCAGGGAGATTGCCGCGCAGTTTCAGGATCACCACTGAGCAAGTACATTCCGACCAGCTTGCCCTGATGGCTGACAGGGCAACCGGCGTCATAAATTGTACACAAACAAGTCTGACCATGGCCGGTTCAGCGCCATGCTGACGGCATTTGCCACGCCGCGCCTATATTGATATTTCCCTTTATTTACAGCTGTTTTTTGTCATTTTGTGATCCGGATTCGTGCCAATGACGCAACCGGGATCACAAGATGGCAGGAAAAGGCCGCAATTTGCCCTCCGGCGCCAATGATGGCTTCCAATGAAAGCGAGGTTTGCTATCATCCGGAGACATTTTTCATCTGTCGCCGGCTACAAAAGAATACCCTCATGTACACACAGTTCTTCGGCCTCTCGGAACACCCGTTTTCCATCTCGCCCAATCCCAAGTACCTCTATATGAGCGAGCGCCACGGCGAAGCCCTTGCTCATCTCAACTATGGATTGCAGGATGGCGGCGGCTTTGTGCTGCTGACCGGCGAAGTGGGCACTGGCAAAACCACCGTCTCCCGCTGCCTGCTGCAACAGCTCCCCGCCGAGACCGAGATCGCCTACATCCTCAACCCCTCCCTGACCGAACGGGATCTGCTGGCCGCCATCTGCGACGAGTTTCAACTCCCCTATCCCGATGATGCCGGGATCAAGCGGCTGTTCGACCTTATTCGCGATCACCTGCTTGCCAACCTGGCGGCAGGCAAGCGCAGCGTGGTACTGGTGGATGAGGCGCAGCACCTGCTGCCCGGCGTACTGGAGCAGCTGCGTCTGCTCACCAACCTCGAAACCGACGAACGAAAACTGCTGCAAGTGGTGCTGATCGGTCAGCCCGAGCTGCAACAGATGCTGCGCCAACCCCTGCTGCGTCAGCTGGCCCAGCGCATTACCGCCCGCTATCACCTGCTGCCGCTCTCTCATAGCGATGTGGATGCCTACGTCCGCTTCCGGCTGCAAGTTGCAGGCTGCGTACAACCCATCTTTACCCCGCGCGCCATCAAGACGCTTCATCGCCTGAGTGGCGGCATCCCCCGTTTCATCAACCTCATCTGTGACCGCGCCCTGATCGCCGCTTTCGCCCGTGGCAGCTACAAGATTGTCCACAGCGATATCAGCCAGGCCGCCTTCGAGGTCAATGGCGTTCGGGACGAAGGAAGCTGGGCCTCCGGTCTGATGGTGACGCTGGCGGGCGCCCTGCTAGTGGCCGCAGGCTGGTGGGGCTGGCAATTTTTCGGCGTGTTCCCCACCCGTCCGGTAGTCAAGGTCGAGGTACCGGTCACCATCGACGAAACCGCCGAGCAGCAGGAGCAGCTGACCGCGGCGATCAATCAGGCCATAGACCCCGACAGCGCCATGCAGAATCTCTATCGGGTCTGGGGTTATGAACCGGAACCGTTCGAGGCAACCTGTGACAACGCGCCCCGTGCCGGTCTGCGCTGTCAGGAGGGAGAGGCAAGCCTTGACGAGCTGCGCGCCCTGCAGTATCCCGCCATGATCACGCTCACTGACCAGACTGGCGGTCTCTACTACGCGACCCTGGTCAATCTGGGGCCGAACAAGGCCAGCCTGATGATCGGCGACCAAAGCTGGCAGGTGGATCGCCAGTGGCTCAGCGACAACTGGGGCGGCAGCTACACCCTGCTCTGGCGCATGCCGAAAGGGGGGGTGAGCCTGATCGCCAGCAATGCCGGTCAGACCCAGATCCAGTGGCTCGACAATGCCCTCAGCCGCGCGCTGCAACAACCCGAGCGCAAGGTGCGCCGTTTCGATGGCGAGCTCAAGAACAAGCTGCAGCAGTTCCAGCGGGATCAGGGGCTCACCCCTGATGGCATCGCTGGCAGCAACACCCTGCTGCGTCTCAACGCCCTCTCCGGTGAACCCATGCCCAGACTGGAGGAGGCCTCCTGATGTCTACCCTGCTCAAGGCGCTGCGCCGTGCGCAGCAACCGCAACTCTCCGCCCATATTCCGGCCATGGGCTTGCCCATGCCCCGGGAAGAGGAGCGCAGCCCACGCCGCATCGGCTGGCTGCTGGCTCCCCTTGCCCTGTTGCTGGGGGCGGGCGCCAACTATGGCTGGCATCTGATCCACCTGCGCCCCATCGAGGAGAAGGTGGAGGTGAAAGAGGTGATCACCCCGCCCTTCGTGCGGGTCGAACCCAAGGCAATGGTGACTCGTCCGCTGCCCCCGCCCCTGCCGGAGCCGGTGGCCCAACCCAGAGCAGTAGCCAAAAACGAAGGGACCAGTCAGGGGAATACCCCCGCGCTGAGTCTGGCCGAGCAGCTGATGAAAGCCCTCAATGAAACGCCATTGCAGGAGACGCCACACGCCGCCAGCCAGAACGTGCAACCAGCCCAGTTGATGGCGCTGGGCTCGGCACCCCAGTCGGTGCGCCAGCAGGTACCGCAATTGAGCTATGGCTCTCATGTGTTCTCTTCCAACCCCGCCAAGCGGGCCGTAGTGCTCAATGGCCGGGAATACCGGGAGGGGAGCGAAATCGCCCCGGGGGTCGTTCTCGCCACCATCGACCAGCAATACATAGTGCTGCAGGTCGCCGGACAGAGCGTGACCCTCAAGGCGCTGCAGGATTGGCGAGGATGAGTACGCACCGTACCCTGATGTTCGCTGGCAAGCAGGATGCACCTCACCTGAGTGCCACTTTTGTGAGCATTCAAAGGTTTACGGTGTGATGAAATATCCATTTTTACGGTTTGGCGCGCCCCGACCCGTTGTGTCACAGCCACCGGCCGTACACAATACGCAGCCGCCCCAGAGCCTGGAATTTGTTGATTAATATGACGCTACGATTCAGGGATGACATCTTGACCATGCTGCTGGCCCAGTGCCGGCGGCTTCCCATGACCAGAGTCACCCAGGTGGCCTTTCTGGCGCTGCTGATCATGCTGGCCCAGCAGAGCGCCGCCCTCACCTGGCGTCTGCTCACCCTGGCAAGCCCGCAAACCAGCCAACCGTGGCAACCCTCCGCAGTGGCGATCAGCGGCCAGAGCAACCCGCGCCTTGAACTGGGCGAGGTGAGCCGACTGGCGCTGTTTGGCAAGGCGATCCCCAAGGCGCAAGCCAAAGCCGCCGTGGCCGCCAATGCGCCGCGTACCCAGCTCAATGCCCAGCTCAACGGGGTGCTGGCAAGCTCGGATCCCGCCAAATCCATCGCCATCATCGCCATGTCCGGCATCCAGAACTCCTACGGGGTCGGTGACATGATTGACGGCACCCAGGCGCGGATCCGGCAGGTCTATCCGGATCGGGTGATCATCGAGCGGGATGGCCGCGACGAGACCCTGATGCTGGATGGCGAGGAGTATGGCAAGCCGCTGCCGCAGACCAACGCTGCCCCCCTTGGCTCCCTGCGCAGCGAGCTGATGGCTGATCCGGGCAAGATCACCGATTACCTCAATATTTCACCGGTTCAGGTGGATGGCCGCATGACCGGCTATCGCCTCAATCCGGGCAGCAATCCTGAGTTTTTCAACCAGAGCGGGCTGCAGGCCAATGACCTGGCCATCAGCATCAACGGGCTGGATTTACGGGACAACATGCAAGCCATGCAGGCGATGCAGCAGATGGCTGGCGCAACGGAAATGACAGTGACCGTCGAGCGACAGGGCGAACAGTTCGACATCTATGTGCGCTTGTCAGAATAATGATTTGGAGTCGTACCAATAATGACCACTAAAGGGAAAAGCTGGCGTCTGGCCACTATCGCAGCGGCACTGATGATGGCGGGCTCAGCTTGGGCCACCGAATACTCTGCCAGTTTCAAGAACGCCGACATTGAAGAGTTCATCAATACGGTGGGCAAGAACCTCAATAAAACCATCATCATAGAGCCCTCGGTGCGCGGCAAGATCAACGTGCGCAGCTACGACCTGCTCAATGAGGAGCAGTACTACCAGTTCTTCCTGAGCGTGCTCGACGTCTACGGCTTTGCCGTGGTGCCGATGGACAACGGGGTGCTCAAGGTGCTGCGCTCGCGGGATGCTAAGACCTCCGCCATTCCGGTGGTGGATGGCAGCAACCCGGGCTCCGGCGACGAGATGGTGACTAGAGTAGTACCGGTGCGCAACGTCTCGGTCCGCGAACTGGCACCGCTGCTGCGCCAGCTCAACGACAACGCCGGTGGTGGCAACGTGGTGCACTACGAGCCCTCCAATGTGCTGCTGATCACCGGCCGCGCCGCCGTGGTCAACCGCTTGGTGGAGGTGGTGAACCGGGTCGACCGCGCCGGCGATCAGGATGTGGACATCATCAAGCTCAAGTTCGCCTCGGCAGGTGAAATGGTGCGGCTGGTGACCAACCTCAACAAGGATGGCAACCCCCAGGGCGGCACCGCCTCCCTGCTGCTCTCCCCCAAGGTGGTGGCCGACGAGCGCACCAACTCTGTGGTGGTGAGTGGTGAGCCGAAAGCGCGCGCCCGCATCATCCAGATGGTGCGCCAGCTTGACCGCGACCTGCAGAGCCAGGGCAACACCCGGGTCTTCTACCTCAAATATGGCAAGGCCAAAGACATGGTCGAGGTGCTCAAGGGCGTCAGCTCCAGCATCGAGGCCGACAAGAAGGGCGGCGGCGCAACCACAGGTGGCGCCAGCATCGGCGGTGGCAAGCTGGCCATCTCAGCCGACGAGACCACCAATGCGCTGGTCATCACCGCCCAGCCGGACGTGATGTCCGAACTGGAGCAGGTGGTGGCCAAGCTCGATATCCGCCGCGCCCAAGTGCTGGTGGAGGCGATCATCGTCGAGATGCAGGATGGCGACGGCCTCAGCCTTGGCGTCCAGTGGGGCAATGCCAACGGCGGTGGCACCCAGTTCACCAACTCAGGTCTGCCTCTCGGCAGCGCCATTGCGGCGGGCAAGGATTACCAGAATGGCAAGACCGACACCGCTGCCGGTCTGCTGAAAGAGTTCAACGGCATGGCCGCCGGTTTCTATCACGGCGACTGGGCCATGCTGGCCACGGCGCTGGCCTCCAACACCAAGAACGATATTCTCTCCACCCCGAGTATCGTCACCATGGACAACAAGGAGGCCTCCTTCAACGTCGGTCAGGAGGTCCCGGTCCAGAGCGGTTCGCAAAGCTCCACCACCAGCGATCAGGTGTTCAACACCATCGAGCGCAAGACGGTGGGCACCAAGCTGGTGGTGACCCCGCAGATCAACGAAGGGGATTCGGTGCTGCTCAATATCGAGCAGGAGGTCTCCAGCGTCGCCCAGACCCAGGCGACCGGTACTGCCAACCTTGGCCCCACTTTCGATACCCGTACCGTCAAGAACGCGGTGCTGGTCAAAAGCGGCGAAACTGTGGTGCTGGGCGGTTTGATGGACGAACAGACCAAGGAGCAGGTCTCCAAGGTGCCGCTGCTTGGCGATATTCCGGTGCTGGGCTATCTGTTCCGCTCCACCTCCAACACCACCTCCAAGCGCAACCTGATGGTCTTTATCCGGCCGACCATCTTGCGTGATGCGGATGTCTATACCGGTGTCTCCAGCAACAAGTACTCCCTGTTCCGCGCCGAGCAGCTCAATGCCGCTTCGCAGGAGGGGTATCTCACCTCCCCCGCCCGTCAGGTATTGCCTGCCTATGGCCAGGATGTGATGGTGTCGCCCGAGCTGCAAAAAGAGATCCAGAAGCAGATCAACGAGATGCGGAGCAGACAGCAAAGCACTGTCGAGACCACCACCCCGTTTGTGCAGAGTAAGCCCTGATGAGTGCCTACCATCTGGATGGAAGCGCCGGGCCTGCGCCACTGCCCGAGCTCCCCTTTGTCTTTGCCCGCAACTTCGGGGTGATCCTGATTGAGCGGGAGGGCGCTCCCGTGCTGCAGTGCCGCCCTGGCGTCACCCCGCAGGCCCTGCTGGAGGTGCGGCGGGTCGCTGGTTGCAGCTTCGCGGTGGAGCAACTCGACAACGAGGCCTTCGAAGAGCTGCTGATGGCCCACTACCAGCGCGACTCTTCCGAGGCGCGCCAGCTGATGGAAGATCTCGGCAACGAGATGGACTTCTTCGCCCTGGCCGAAGAGCTGCCGCAAAGCGAAGATCTGCTGGATGCCGATGATGACGCCCCCATCATTCGCCTCATCAACGCCATGTTGAGCGAGGCGATCAAGGAGGAGGCCTCCGATATCCATATCGAGACCTTCGAGCGGGCACTGGTCATTCGTTTTCGCATCGATGGGGTACTGCGGGAGATCCTGCGCCCCCATCGCAAGCTGGCATCACTGCTGGTCTCGCGGATCAAGGTGATGTCGCGGATGGATATTGCCGAGAAGCGGGTACCGCAGGATGGCCGTATCTCGTTGCGTATCGGCGGTCGTGCCGTCGACGTGCGGGTCTCCACCATGCCGTCCAGCTACGGCGAGCGGGTGGTATTGCGTCTGCTCGACAAGAACAACGTGCGTCTCGAGCTCAAGCAGCTGGGGATGACCGCGGCCAACCGCACCATCATCAGCGAGCTTATTCGCAAGCCCCACGGCATTATTCTGGTTACCGGCCCGACCGGTTCCGGTAAATCCACCACCCTCTATGCGGCGCTGTCTGAAATCAACTCGCGGGATCGCAACATCCTGACGGTGGAAGACCCCATCGAATATGACCTCGAAGGGGTGGGCCAGACCCAGGTCAACACCAAGGTGGACATGACCTTCGCCCGCGGCCTGCGCGCCATTCTGCGTCAGGATCCGGATGTGGTGATGGTGGGGGAAATTCGTGACCTCGAGACCGCCCAGATTGCGGTGCAGGCCTCCCTCACCGGTCACCTGGTGATGTCGACCCTGCACACCAACACCGCCATCGGCGCTATCACCCGGATGCGGGACATGGGGATCGAACCCTTCCTGCTCTCATCGTCCCTGCTGGCGGTGCTGGCCCAGCGGCTGGTGCGCACCCTCTGCCCCGATTGCCGTGCCCCGCGCCCCATCACCGAGCAGGAGCGCCTCGCCATGGGCATCGAGCTGGCCCCCGATCAGCAGGTGTGGCGTCCGGTCGGGTGCGAGCTGTGCAACCACACCGGCTACCGTGGCCGGACCGGCATCCACGAGCTGGTGGTGATCGACGAAGCGGTGCGTGAAGCCATTCACAGTGCCAGCGGTGAGCTCGCCATCGAGCGGCTGATCCGCGGCCACACCCCCAGCATCCGCCGTGACGGCATCGACAAGGTCCTCAAGGGGCAAACCAGCCTCGAAGAGGTGCTGCGCGTGACCCGGGAAGATTGAGATGGCGGCATTCGAATACAAGGCCCTCGACAACAAGGGGCGCAGCAAGAGCGGCGTAATGGAGGGCGACTCGGCCCGTCAGGTACGCCAGCTGCTGCGCGAACAGGGGCTCACTCCCCTTGAGGTGAACGAGACCACCGAGAAGGCGAAACGGGAAGCGACCCGCTTCGCCCTGTTTCGGCGCGGTGCCAGCACTGCCGAGCTGGCCCTTATCACTCGCCAGCTGGCCACTCTGGTGGGCGCCGGTCTCACCATCGAAGAGGCGCTCAAGGCGGTAGCCGAGCAGTGCGAAAAGGCCCACTTGCGATCTCTGGTGGCCACTGTGCGCAGCAAGGTGGTGGAAGGCTATTCGCTGGCCGACTCGCTGGGGGCTTTTCCCCATGTGTTCGACCAGCTGTTTCGCTCCATGGTGGCGGCCGGTGAAAAATCGGGCCATCTGGAGAAGGTGCTCAACCGCCTCGCCGACTACACCGAACAGCGCCAACATATGCGCACCAAGCTGTTGCAGGCGATGATCTACCCCATCGTGCTTACCTGTGTCGCCATCGGGGTTATTTCGATCCTGCTTACCGCCGTGGTGCCCAAGGTGGTGGCCCAGTTTGAACACATGGGCCAGCAGTTGCCGGGCACCACCCGCTTTCTCATCGGTACCAGCGAACTGATGCAGGCCTACGGCCTCTGGTTCCTGCTGCTGATCTTCCTTGGCAGCTTTGTCTGGCGCTGGTGGCTCACTGATGAAAAACGCCGCCGACGCTGGCATCAGGTGCTGCTCGGTCTGCCGGTGATTGGCCGGGTCAGTCGCGGTCTCAACACCGCCCGCTTCGCCCGTACTTTAAGCATCCTCAACGCCAGTGCGGTGCCGCTGCTGGAGGGGATGAAGATCTCCGGCGAAGTGCTCTCCAACGACTTTGCCAGAATGCGCATTCTCGAGGCCGCCGAACGGGTGCGCGAGGGGACCAGTCTGCGCAAGTCGCTGACCGAGACCAAGATTTTCCCGCCCATGATGCTGCACATGATCGCCTCCGGCGAGCAGAGCGGCGAGCTCGACAGCATGCTGGAGCGGGCGGCAGACAACCAGGATCGGGAGTTTGAATCCCAGGTCAATATCGCCCTCGGGGTGTTCGAACCCATGCTGGTGGTCTCCATGGCCGGGGTGGTGCTGTTTATCGTGATGTCGATCCTGCAGCCGATCCTCGAGCTCAACAATATGGTGAATATGTAAGTTTCCGGTGTTCGGTGGCGCCGCTGGCGGCCCGTCGAACCCACCCAGTGATCACTCTCTGATGGGCCATCCCATCTCATTCGTTACGGAGCAACTCATGAACAAACGTCGTCAATCCGGTTTTACCCTGCTGGAAGTCATGGTGGTCATCGTGATCCTCGGCATTCTGGCCAGTCTGGTGGTGCCCAACCTGATGGGCAACAAGGAGAAAGCTGACCAGCAGAAAGCGGTCTCCGATATCGTGGCGCTGGAAAACGCCCTCGACATGTACAAGCTGGACAACAACCGCTACCCGACCACAGAACAGGGTCTGGACGCGCTGGTGACCAAGCCTTCCATCGATCCGGCGCCGCGCAGCTACCGCGATGGCGGCTACATCAAGCGCCTGCCGCAAGATCCCTGGGGCAACCCGTACCAGCTGCTGAGCCCGGGCCAGTTCGGCAAGATCGACATCTTCTCCATGGGTCTGGATGGTGAAGCCGGTACCGATGACGACATCGGCAACTGGAACCTGAAGGATTTCCAATAAGTGATATGTCGCCACCGCACTCCTTGTGAGCTGACTGCATGAAGCGATCTCTCTCCTTTCATCGTCAATCCGGCTTTACCCTACTGGAGGTGCTGCTGGTCGCCATGCTGATGGGGCTGGTGGCCACCGCCGTCACCCTCAGCATGGGAGGCGCCAGAGGGGATCGGGAGCTGGACAAGCAGGCGCGTCGCCTGATGGCGACGCTGCAGCTGGCGCAGGAGTATGCGGTGATGGATGGTCGGCTGGTAGGCATTCGCATCGAGGATAACGGCTGGCAGTTTATGCAGCGTCAGGCCAAGGATCGCAAGTGGCTGGCCCTGACTGGCGACAAGCAGCTGGGGCCGGTGCAACTGGCCGAGAACATGACGCTGGCGCTGGAGCTGGAAGGCTTTGGCTGGCAGCCGGACTCCGACGAGAAAACCGAACAGAAGCGCGACGAGAAGGAGCGCACGCCGCAGTTGCTCATCTTCCCGGGCGGCGAGCTGAGCCCGTTCGTGCTCACCTTCACCCAGCAGGATGACGATGCCCGCTACACCCGCATCGTCAAGGGGGACGAGTTCGGCCGCCTCACCCTGCTCACCGGCGATGAAGATGAAGAGGTGAGCGAATGAACGCCCGCGGTATGACCTTACTCGAAGTGATGGTGGCGCTGGCGGTCTTTGCCATCGCGGGTCTCGCGGTAATGAAAACCGCCAGCGAACACCTCTCGGCCCTCAACTATCTGGAGCAGAAGACACTCGCCACCTGGGTGGTGGAGAACCAGCTGGTGCAACAGAAGCTCGAGAACAAGTGGCCAGGTGACAGCTGGGTGGAAGGGGATGAGCAGATGGCGGGCAGCACCTGGTACTGGCGCTATCGCGGCGTTGCCACCGCCGACAACAACTTCCGGGCGCTCGATATGGAAGTGCGTACCGAGGCCAAGGCCGAGAACCCGGTCGCCATGATGCGGACCTATATCAGCCGATGACTCAGCACTCCGCCCGCACGCCTCGCCCCGTCCGCCATGCCGGTTTTACCCTGCTCGAAATGCTGGTGGCGATCGCCATCTTCGCCACTCTCAGCATGGGCGCTTATCAGGTGCTGCAAGGGGTGCTCACCAGCGACGAGGTAGCCAAGCGCAAGGAGGCCCGCCTCAACGAACTGCAACTCGCCTTCACCCTGCTGGAGCGAGACATCACCCAGATGGTGCCGCGCAGCGGTCGCATCGAGGGGGAGAACAACAAGGTGCTGCTGGCGGCCTCCCGTTTCGGCCAGCAGAGCGATGACTGGGGTATGGCTTTTATGCGCAGCGGCTGGCTCAACCCGGACGGCATGCTGCCCCGCTCCCATCTGCAGCGGGTCGGCTGGCGCCTCAAGGATCAGAAGCTGGAGCGCCTGAGCTACCTCTATCCGGATCCGGTGATCGGCACCGAGCCGCGCATCCAGCCGGTGCTGACGGGGGTCACGGCGTTTCGCCTCTACTTCTTCGACAAGGGCAACTGGAAAGAAGAGTGGAGCCAGCGCAGCGTGCTACCCCACGGGCTGGCAGTGGAGCTGGATCTGGAAGATTACGGCACCATTCGCCGCCAGTTCCTGATTGGCGCCGGCGGCCAGCGCGCCGAAGAGAACAGCCAGAGCAGCAACCCCGACCAAGGGGGTGGCAGCAACAGCAGTAACGGGAACAATGGCGGCAACAGCAATACCAATGGCGGTAATGGTGACAGCCAGAACGGAGGGGGCGCCAATGCGGGCTAATCTCGCCGCTCCCGGTCGCCAGCGCGGCATGGCGCTGCTGGTGGTGCTGCTGATCCTCTCGGTAATGGTGATCATCGCCAGCAATATGAGCGGCCGCCTGCAGCTTGAGCTGCGCCGCACCGCCAACATCACCACCGGCAAACAGGCGTGGTGGTATGCCCTCTCGGCGGAAGCGCTGGTGAGCAAGGTGCTGACGCAGGATTTCAAGGACAACCCCGAGGTGGTCAACCTCAGCCAGAACTGGGCCCGCAAGAACACTGTATTTCCGGTGGACGATGGCCAGCTCAAGGGCGAGGTGACCGACCTGCAATCCTGCTTCAACCTCAACAGCCTGAGCGTGGCCTCCAAGGCGGGAAGCGGCGAGGAGCTGGCGCAGCAGCCCTATCCGGTGCAGGTGTTTCGCGAACTGCTCAAACAGCTGGCGATGGATGATTACGAGGCAGCCCAGCTCACCGACGCCATCCGTGACTGGACCGACAAGGATACGGTGCTGGTCTCCAGCCTTGGCGCCGAGGACGCCTATTACGAGGGGCTCAAGCCACCCTATCTGACCGCCAACCAGTGGATGCTGGGCAAGGATGAGCTGCGGGCGGTGCGCGGGGTGACGGCAAGGGTCTATGCCAAACTGGCCCCCTATGTCTGCACCCTGCCCAACGACAAGTTGAAGATCAATATCAATACCCTTGCCCCCCAGCGCCCCGAACTGCTGGTCGCCCTCTATCTGGGCACTATCGGGCTGGATGACGCCAAGCGAGTACTGAACGAGCGGCCACAGAAGGGGTGGAAAGAGAGCAAGCTGATGACAGACATGCTCGCTCCGGTCGATGCGGTGAAAGGGCTGAAAGAGGCGCTGGTGGTCAAGAGCGACTTCTTCGAAGCCCGAGTCGTGGCCGAGGTCGGCGACAACCGGGCCTGGCTCGAAACCCTGTTCCAGCGGGGCAAGGACAATAAACTGGTGATGCTGCGCCGCCTCAGTAGTGGCGCCGAATAAACAGCGCACCTGCAGGCCATCGCCCGCGGGTACGAGAGATGTTGGATGCAGCCTGCGGGCTGCGCACCGGTTGCCAGGGCGCACAACGCCCTTTGCAAACCGGTATCGCAGGAGAGAGATGCGTGAGCGAAAGTCTGGTCATCCGACTGGGGACCAATAAACAACAACCCGTGGCCTGGCTGGTCTGGTCCGGTCAGGAGCAGGAGATCATCGCCTCCGGCACCCTGCCCTCGGCCGATGCCCTGAGCGAGCTGCAGGAGCGGGCCGGTGGCCGCCCCGTGGTCACCCTGGTGCCGGGCAGCGATCTGATCTTCCGGCGCGTCACCCTGCCTGGTCGCTACAACCGCCAGTCGGCGGCGGCCCTCCCCTACCTGCTGGAGGAGCAGATCGCCTCCGATGTGGACGAGCTCCATCTGGTGGTGCTGGCCCACGAAGGGCAACAGGTCGACCTGATGGCGGTGGATCGGCAGAAGATGACCGAGTGGCTCGGCTGGCTCGATGCCGCTGGCCTCAAGAGCCTGCAACTGCTGCCCGATGTGCTGGCGCTGCCACAGGCCGCTGATGGCTGGTCTGCGCTGCAACTCGGCAATGAGTGGCTGGTACGCCAGGGCCCCTGTCAGGGGATCGTCGCCGACGAGCCGCTGCTAGCTATCTTGCTGGCGACTGAAGCGGAGCCGGTCACCATCCACAGCCACACCCCGGTGCCCGCCATTGCAGCCGCCAACTGGCAGGCGGCGGAGCCTGAACTCCCTATGCTGCTGCTGGCCAAGGGGGCACTCACCTGCCGCGCCAACCTGCTGACCGGCCCCTATCGACCCCAGACCGAATATGCCCGCTACTGGTTACAGTGGCGCAAGGTGGCCATCACCGCAGGCTTGTTGCTGCTGGTGGCCCTCGGCCAGCGCGGGGTGCAGCTCTATCAGCTCACCGAGCAGGACAAGGCGCTGAAAGCGGAGATCCGCGCCGTCTATACCCGCATCTTCCCGGGTGAGAGCCGTATCGTGAACGTGCGCAGCCAGATGAACCAGCATCTGCAACAGCTGGGACAAGCCCCGCAAAACGGCGTGCTGCTGATGCTCACCGAGCTGGCCCCCACCTTTGCCGAAGTCCCCGGTCTGAAACCGCAGGTGATGCGCTTTGATGCCAGTCGCCGCGAGCTGCGGCTGCAGGTGACCGCCCCAGGCTTTGCCGAGATCGAGCGGTTCCGCGAGCTGGCAGGCAAGCAATTCGAGGTACAGCAAGGCGAGGTGCGCAGCACCGAGGGCAAGGTAGAGGGCGCACTGGTGCTCAAGGGTAAATCATCATGATAGAAAAATTGCAGAGCTGGTGGCACGGCATCACCGCACGGGAACAGCGGCTGGTGGTCGCAGGTAGCGCCCTGCTGCTGGTCGGTCTCTTCTACTGGAGCGTCTGGCAGCCCATCGCCAACCGCATCGCGGAGCGGGAGCGGCAGGTGCAAAACCAGCAGCAGACCCTCGCCTGGCTCAAGGAGAAGGGGGAAGAGGTGCTGGCCATGCAGGGGGGCTCGGGTCGCCAGATCGACACTAGCGGCACCCTGGAAGGGGTGGTCAACCGCACCGCCTTCAACCACAAGATCAAGATTGCCCGGCTGCAACCCCAGGCGCAGGAGCTGCAAGTGTGGATCGACACGGTCCAGTTCGATGACTTGCTGCTCTGGCTCTCCACACTGGTGGAGCAGCACGGCATTCAGGTTCAAATCATCGAGATCGCCCGCGAGGATCTGGCCCCGGGTCTGGTCAAGGTCAGACGTTTGCAGTTGAGTCGTCCACAATGAAAAAACGCATCCTGATTGCCAGCCTGTTTCTGGCCGCCTATCTGGTCTTCCTGCTGGCCACCCTGCCCGCGGCACTGGTGGCTCGCCATCTGCCGCTGCCTGCCAACATTGCCAACCTGCTGAAACTGGAAGGGGTGAGCGGCACCCTCTGGAGTGGCCAGATTGCCCGACTGCAATATGCCAGCGAATCGGTGAACCAACTGCGCTGGGATCTCAACGGCTGGTCACTGCTGCGCTTCGCCCCCGAAGTGGCCATACGCTTTGGCGATCGCAACGGATTCAATGGTCAGGGCGTTGTCGGCTGGAATGGCGCCGCCTTCGGCCGGGATCTAACCCTCAACGCCCCCGCCCCCTGGTTGCTGAGCCGGGTGCCGATGCGCCTGCCGATCCCGCTCACCGTCAGCGGTCAGCTGCAGCTCAAAGTGGAGCAATTTGCCCAGGGCAACCCCTGGTGTGACAACCTCTACGGCAACCTCGACTGGTACAACGCCAGCGCCGATACCCCGGCGGGCAAGCTGGATCTGGCCGATCCTGAGCTGAAGCTCACCTGCCTCGACTCCAAACTGGTGGCCGAACTCAAGCAGGGCTCGGATGCGGTGCAGACCATGGGGCACCTCGAGCTGCAACCCAATGGCCAATACCTGTTCCAGGGCACCCTGAAGCCAGGCCCAGAACTGCCGCCACAGATGCAGCAAGGGCTCCCCTTCCTCGGCCAGCCCGACAGTCAGGGCCGCTTCCCCCTGCGCTATCAGGGTCGGATCTAACCCCTGCTGCGACAAGGCCCCGAAGTATTTCCGGGGCCTTTATCCGCTAATAACCTGCTCCTGTTACCAATATTTGCTTATCTCTCGGCGCAACGCTTCGGCGGTTGCCTGACCGCTTTCCGATGCCAGTGCCCGTCCGGCGATAAAGGTCTTGGCCCGGATCCCTTCAAACAGATGGATATCTTCCGGCACGATACCGCCGGTAATCGACAGCTCCAGCCCCAGTTCGGAGAGTGCCCGCATCTTGCTCAAATCGGCCTGTGTCCAGCTGACTCCGGCCAACTCGGCATCCCGCGAGCGGTGATAGATAGCCTGGGTGATCCCCATATCGGCCCACTGTTTGGCATCATCCAGCGTCCAGTTGCCATAGATCTCGATCTGGATCTCCCCACCAAACTCGTCCGCGACTTTCTTGCAGGCAGCAATGGTAGCGACATGTGCGGCGGCCGATACCGTGATCCAGTCAGCTCCGGCTGAGAAGGCCATGCGAGCCAGAATGGCACCACCATCTGTGGTCTTCATATCACACACGATAATGTGATCAGGATGATGCTCGCGCATGGTGCGTACCGCAGACATCCCTTCTGCAAAAGCCAGAATAGTGCCGACCTCGATCACCTCGACATAACTGGCGACGCGATCGGCAATATCCACAGCGGTAGCAAGCTCGGTAGAATCGAGAGCAATCTGTAACATGGGTTTGGTCATACTATATTTCCTCAATTTAAAACATTGGCAGAATAGATTGGCCCATTGATTTAAAGTCGATAAAGGGCCGTAACCTGACGTCACTAACATAAATAGATGGGCAATTTAAATAACGGGGCGACTAATTAGCGCTGGCCGTAATAGGCATTCTCACCATGCTTTCTGAAATAGTGTTTGTCGGACAACTCCTGCGTAATATGGATGGCCGGATTCAACGCTCTGGTTGCCAGCGCCATGGTAGCGACCTCCTCCAGCACCAGCGCATTGTTCACCGCATCCACCGCACTCTTGCCCCAGCAGAAGGGGGCATGACCGGTGATGACCACGCCTGGCAAGGCCTGCGGATCCAGATCCCGTCGCTGAAATTCTTCGACAATGACCTTGCCGGTATTTTTTTCATAATCAATGTGGATTTCATCTTCAGTCAGCGGACGGGTGCAGGGAATATCGCCATAGAAATAATCGGCATGAGTGGTACCCAAGGCGGGAATATCCATTCCTGCTTGCGCCCAAATAGTGCCATGACGGGAATGGGTGTGCACAATACCGGAAATGCCTTTAAACGCTTTATATAAAACCAGATGAGTTGCGGTATCACTGGACGGGGATAAATGCCCATCAACGATCTGGCCTTCCAAATTAACGACCACGATATCATCAACAGTCATATTGTCGTAAGAGACCCCCGATGGCTTGATGGCCACCACGCCCAAGCTGCGATCAATCTGGGATACATTGCCCCAAGTCAGGGTAACCAGACCGTACCGGGGCAACAGCAGGTTGGCCTCCAGTACCGCCTCTTTTAATGAGTTGTACATTTCGTTCTCCTGGGCCCCTTGCGGAACCCCGTTGGGTGCCTCAGACCACTTGCGCCAGCGCCTGATCAATGACGTTGAATACATCTGCTGTGCTCTGACACGCTCGCAGCTTGTCGAGGTTGATCCCGCTCTCGCTGCATTCATCCTCCAGCACCTGAGTCACCTCCATCAGCCCCTCCATGTGTTCATCCGAGGTGCTGCCCGCCAGCGTTACCAGCACGTCCACCGGCTCCTCTTCCCCTTCAAATTTCACCGGCGTGGTCAGGGTGACCAGTGCAAACGCCGTGCGATTGACTCCATCCTCCGGCCTCGCATGGGGCATCGCGAATTGGGGGGCAATCACGATATAGGGCCCCATCTTTTCAATGCTGCCGATGATCGCATCGTGGTAACGCGGCTCCACGGCGCCGGAGCGGATCAGCATGTCAGTACCCAGCTTGATGGCGCTGCGCCAGTCGCTGGCGGCCGAGTTGAGCAATACAGAGTTGTTTTCCATCAGCGATTGTTTGAATTTCATCTTGTTCTCCTTGCCCGCTGCCGAGTGCAGCGAGGATCATCGGCTTAATTTGCAAAGTTGTTCTTGATGATGCCCAGCAGTTCATCACCAAACGAATTGGGGTTGAGCATGTTCTGCACGCCCAGCACGAATTTGCCCTCACCGGGGATCATCTCGCCGGCCAGATGCTTGGAAGAGACGATGATGTCGGTGGTCTGCAGCTTGGTTTTGTAATCAGCAACGGCGCAGGAATCCATGACATGGGGCACGCCACGCTGTTCGAGAAACTTGCCGATCTTCATCTTCATCATCATGGATGAGCCCTGACCGTTGCCGCATACCGCCAGGATCCGCACTGCATGCCCCCCTTTGGCACTCTCGACTGGCGAGGCTGGCAGATCGGCCGCGTCTTCTGCCACGGCAGCACTCGGGACAGCCATATCCTCTTCCATGCGCAGGGTGCGGGAAGCGAAGTACATATAAAGCCCGGCGCCAGCCAGTAACACCACGAAGAACAGGGATGACAGCGAGAGGCCCTGCATGATCACCGGGAATACCAGCGCCCAGTCAGCCATCCCCATCCAGCCATTGAAGCTGGTGCCATTGACCGCGAACAGGTGGATAGCCCAGGCAGAGCCAAGCACCTCGATGATCCCCATGACGAAGCAGATCTTCATCACCGCTCGCCAGCCGCCAAAGTGGTTGGCGAACACCCCTATGGTGGCGTTGGAGAAGAACATGGGAATGAAGCCCGGGATAATCATGATGGGCGCCTGGAATGCCAGCAGGGCAAGCACAGCAAGGAACTGACCGATAGCCCCCCACATGAAGCCAAAGACCATGGCATTCGGCGAGTAGGCGTAGATAGCGGCGCAATCGATTGCCAGGACGGCGTTGGGAATGACCCGTTCGGAGATCCCCTTGAAGGCCTCGGAGAGTTCGGCAACGAACATCCGCACCCCCACCACGATGACCTGAATGGCGACCGCAAACTTGAGACCGGTTTCGAGAATGTAGATGGACCAGTGAGTCTGGCCCGCCATCTGTTGCAGATTATCGAGGCCAAACGAGAGCAGGATGATACCGAAGAAGATGGTCATCACGATGGCGGTCGCCGTGATGCTGTCGTGGAAGATGTGCAGCCACTTTGGCAGCTTCAGGTGATCGACGCTCTCTTCTTTATTGCCCAGTTTCGGAGCCACCTTGGTGGCAATCCAGGAAGCGACCTGTTGCTGGTGGCCGATGGAGAACCCCGCCCCGCCTGTCACTTCCTGAGTCGGCTTGAACATGATGTTGGAGGAGATCCCCCAATAGAGCGCCATGATGACGGCGGAATAGAGGATGGTTTCCCACATCGAGGCCCCCATCACCATATAGAAGACCGCGATCAGACCTACCTGCTGAAACATGATGTGGCCGGTCAGCATGATGGTGCGGATCCCGGTATAGCGCCGCAGCAACACCAGCAGAATATTGAGGGCAAGGGCCAGCAATACCGCATATCCGACCCAGGAGTAGTTCTCTCCCATGGTTTCCATGGTCGCCATCATGGTGGTGTAGGGGTCAATCACTGAACCGGTGAGGTGATGATATTCCGCAATCTTGTCCACCACCGGCTTGAAGCCGGCCACCAGCGTACTGGCGCCCACCTGCACCAGCATGAAACCGACGATGGTCTTCACCGTCCCCTTGACGACCGTCGTGCCATCCTGCTTGAGCAACAGGTAGCCAATACAGGTCACCAGCCCCAACAGCAGGGGTGCCTTGGTCATCACCTGACTGTAAAAGATGTAAAAAGCGTTGTAGAGGGTTTCCATATTTATGCTCCGTCCAGATGAGGACAACTCATGGCTATTGGATTGGTGCGGACATCTCACCATTCATATGGGCATTGCTTTACCTGACGCCCCGCGAGCAGATTCAACTGCCACCACTCACTATCAAATTCAAAATAATCATACATAATCATAACGTGATTTATTGTGATGAAGATCGAGGTCGAGAGAATCTCTTTTTTCCACCATCTGGATGTAAAATTTCGGTTAAAAGGGTACTCAAAGCTGCATAAAAGGATTCAAATAATTCCTATAAATAGACAAAAAAAAAGTAAAACCAATAAATACAATCACTTAAAAAGGTACTCATCTCTTGATTGTGATATGCCGCAATTAATCTCACAAAACAATCACTACAATCATTGATAATCACAAATACGGGTAATATAGTCATAACCAATCAAAGCAAATCACTGACTCGCAACCATGCAAGTCATGTCATCACCCGATGAATCACCACTGTGTGAACCATCCAAATCAGAAAGGTATGTGAGATGAGCAAGATTGAAGAAATCACCCGTGAATCGTGGATCCTCAGCACCTTCCCCGAGTGGGGCACCTGGCTGAATGAAGAGATTGAGCAGGAAGAGGTCAAACCGAATACCTTCGCCATGTGGTGGCTGGGTTGCACCGGTATCTGGCTGAAGTCTGCCGGCAATACCAACATCTCCATCGACTTCTGGTGCGGCACGGGCAAGCGAACCCATGGTAATCCCTACATGAACAAGCAGCACCAGATGATGCGGATGGGGGGCGTGCGCAAGCTGCAACCCAACCTGAGAACCTCACCTTTCGTGCTCGATCCGTTCGGGATTAAAGATATCGATGCAGTGCTCGCTACCCACGATCATGCCGACCATATCGACGTCAATGTGGCGGCTGCCGTGCTGCAAAACTGTGGTGAGCATGTGAAGTTCATCGGCCCGAAAGCCTGTGTCGACCTCTGGTTGCGCTGGGGGGTGCCTGCCGAGCGTTGCGTGGTGGCCCGCGTAGGTGACGAGATCCCGGTGGGCGATATCGTGATCCAGGTACTCGATGCCTTTGACCGTACCGCGCTGGTCACCCTGCCGGCGGGGGTCTCCTCCACCGACAAGAGCATTCTGGATGGCATGGATGATCGGGCAGTGAACTATCTGGTCAAGACATCCGGGGGCAACCTCTACCACTCGGGTGATTCTCACTACTCCAACTACTACGCCAAGCATGGCAATGACTACCAGATCGATGTGGCGCTGCTCTCTTATGGCGAGAACCCCCGCGGCGTGACCGACAAGATGACCTCATCAGACATCTTGCGGGCCGGGGAGTCCCTCAACACCAAGGTGGTGATCCCGTTCCACCACGATATCTGGGCCAACTTCCAAAGCGATCCCCGCGAGATCGAAGTGCTCTGGAACATGAAAAAAGATCGCCTCGGCTATCGCTTCAGCCCCTTCTTTTGGCAAGTCGGTGGCAAGTACACCTTCCCGACCGACCAGAGCAAGCTGCACTACCAGCACCCGCGCGGGTTCGATGACATCTTCATCGACGAGCCGGAGCTGCCTTACAAATCTTTCCTGTAAGCACGCCCTGTCAGACGTCGGGTAATACGAGGGAGGGTGATGGAGATGGGCCGGCAAGGCGTCATCTCAATCACCCCCTCTATTGCCCCCACCTCACCGGATAACAAGAAGATCAGACGATGCGCTATCACGCCCTGGCCCTCGATCTCGATGGCACCACCCTGACCAGTGCTCACACCATCATGCCGGCCGTCAAAGAGGCCATCATGAGGATCAAGGAGCAGGCCACCGTCATGCTGGTCACCGGCAGACACCACACGGCAGCCCACCCCTATCACCACGAATTGGGACTGACTACTCCCATCATCTGCTGTAACGGCACCTACGTTTACGACTACGACCGGCGCGCCGTGCTGGCAGAGAACGCCATTCCCCATGAACTGGCACAACGCTTTATCGCGCTGGCAAGGGAGCACCGGCTCAACCTCGTCATGTATGTCACTGACCGCATGGTCTACTCCGCTCATCAGCCGGTACGCTACGTGGCGGCCCTGCAGCAGTGGGCCAGCAGCTTTGCGCCGCCTATCCAGCCGCAGGTAGCCAGTGTTGACTCGTTTGAAGAGGAGTTGGCCAACAGCAGCCATGTCTGGAAGTTCGTGGCCGAGGGAGAAATCACCGCCATTCAGGCCTTCTCACATCACCCTTGGGTACGCGAACACTTCAGTGGTGAACAGTCCTGGGCCAATCGGGTTGATTTTGCCCGCCGTGGCAACAGCAAGGGAGCGCGACTGCAGGAGTATCTGGACCAGCAAGGGATCACCCCGGCACGACTGGTCGCCATCGGCGACAACCACAACGACACCTCCATGCTCTGCCTCGCGGGGATGGGCATCGCCATGGCCAATGCCGAGCAGGAGGTCAAACAGATGGCCAACCGGGTCACCCGCGAGAGCAATGACGAGGGCGGGATCCTCGAGGTATTGAACCGCTATTTTCCTATCTGAATGCAGGAGCTTGTATGCACCACTTTGACCATGCCTTACGCCTCGGCCTTTATGAAAAAGCGATGCCCTCTGCACTGGAGTGGCAAGAGAAAATTCTGTCGGCCAAGGAGCTTGGCTTTGATTTCATCGAGATATCCATTGATGAATCAGATGAAAAACTGCAACGGCTCGACTGGTCAGATAGCGAAATCTATCGGCTCAGACGCCTGTGCGAGCAGCACTACTTGCCGTTGCACTCCATGTGCCTGAGCGCCCATCGCCGCTTTCCGTTTGGTTCGCAGGATCCGGCCATCCGCGCGCAGGCGGCCATCATCATGGAAAAAGCGATCAACCTGGCCTACAAGCTCGGCGTTCGCTGCATCCAGCTGGCGGGCTATGACGTCTATTACGAACCGCAAAGCAACGAGACGCACCGCCACTTCATCGACGGGATGAAGGCGACAGCCAAAATGGCAGAGCGGGCAGGCATCATGCTGGGTGTGGAGATCATGGATACCCCCTACCTCAACTCCCTCAGCAAATTCGAGGTGCTGAAAAAGCAGATCCCCTCCCCCTACTTCATGGCCTACCCGGATGTCGGCAATATCACCGGCTGGAACTATGACACCTGTACCGAGCTGCAACTGAGTGCGGACCATATCGTACAGATCCACCTCAAAGATACCCGCAAGGTATCGGCCAGTTGCAGCGGGCAGTTCCGTGATCTGGTCATTGGCGAGGGAGAGGTCGACTTTGCCACCATTTTCCACACTCTGGCAAAAATCGGTTACAACGGCCCCCTGGTGCTGGAGATGTGGGCCAAGGATGAGGAGTGGGCCAGCAACCTGAAAACGGCCAAGGGGCGACTGGTCGAACACGCGCGGCAAGCCGGTCTGGCGATCGCCTGAAGGCTCATTATCAGAAGAGTTAACAAGGTTGCTGTCATCGACACCTATGCGCGATATAATCACCACCCAATCAGATTCAATCATCATTAGGCATGATATGACAGAAGCACATCGCCATAACGCCATTTTGGAACTGCTCAATCAGAAACGTCATCTGTCGGTCAACAGCATAATGCAAGCCTTTGATATCTCTCCGGCCACCGCGCGCCGCGATATCAACAAGCTCAATGACTCCGGCAAGCTGCGCAAGGTGCGCAACGGGGCCGAAGCCCTGATGCAGGCCAGAAAGGCCCACTGGTCTCCGCTCGACAGCAATGAAAGCCTCAATCACAGCGAAAAGGTGCGCATCGCCCAGGCGGCAGCAGCCCTGATCAAACCGGGGGAAAGCGCGGTCATCAACTGTGGCTCCACCGCCTTCGTGCTGGGTCAGGAGATCTGCGGGCAGGATGTTCAGGTCATCACCAACTACTTCCCGCTCGCCAACTACCTGATCGAGAATGACCATGACGGCGTGGTGATCATCGGCGGTCAATACAACAAGTCGCAATCCATCACCCTGGCACCGCAGGACGAGATCTCCTCCCTCTATGCCGGGCACTGGATGTTTACCAGCGGCAAGGGTGTCACCGCAGATGGTCTCTACAAGATGGATATGCTGACCGCGATGGCGGAGCAGAAGATGCTCAACCACGTCGGCCGGCTGGTGGTACTGGCTGACAGCAGCAAGGTGGGACAGCGGGCAGGCATGCTGTTTTGCGCCGCCAGCAAGATCGACATTCTGATCACCGGCAAGGATGCGGATAAAGAGGTTATCGAGCAGATCAAAGCCAGAGATGTGCAGGTCATTCTGGTCTAGGACATAAAGTGCCGGGGCGCTTTGTCGGCGCCTTCTTTCAAGACCATTTTCGGCCAGAAACCGTAGATACAAAAAGCCCAAGCGGGTGACCGCTTGGGCTTTCTCTTTGAATATGGCGGAGGAGGTGGGATTTGAACCCACGGATGGTCGCCCATCGCCGGTTTTCAAGACCGGTGCATTCAGCCGCTCTGCCACCCCTCCGAACGGCGTGCATACTACGCTAAGCCCTTGTTCATATGCAATACATATTTCCTGTGGGATAGTGTGCGGGAGCAAAATGGCAGGTGGCTTGAAATTGTTCCTCGTCATCCCTATTTGTTCTACATACAATGCGTAAACATGCAGTAACAAACAGCGATCACGAGGCGGCTGCTCGCCGTCTCACCCGGACATCAAGAGGACACCCAAGATGGATACCCGTTCTATCTACACTGGCACCCAAAGTGCCGTACGCGATACCAACAAGGTGCTGCGTAACACCTATATGCTGCTCTCCCTCACTCTGGGCTTCTCTGCCGTGGTGGCGGGGGTCGCTACCGTGATGAACATGCCGCCGCTGCACTGGGCCGTGTTCCTGATCGGTGTCTACGGTCTGATGTTCCTGACCGAGAAGAATCGCAACAACGGCATGGGGCTGGTCTTCACCTTCGCCCTGACCGGTCTGCTGGGCTATAGCTTGGGCCCCATCATCAACATGTACATGAACAATGGTGGTGGCGAGATCGTGATGACCGCCCTTGGCGGCACCGCGCTCACCTTCTTCGGTCTGTCGGCCTATGCCCTGACTACCAAGCGTGACCTCTCTTTCATCGGCGGCATGCTGTTCGTCGGTTTCTGGGTACTGCTGGTGGCCATGATTGCCAACATCTTCCTGCAGATGAGCGCCCTGAGCCTGGCTCTGTCCGCCATGTTCATGCTCTTCTCCTCCGGGGCCATCCTGCTGACTACCCAGCAGATCGTGCGCGGCGGCGAGACCAACTACATCTCCGCCACCGTCACCCTGTATGTCTCCATCTACAACATCTTCCTGAGCTTGCTGAGCCTGCTTGGCGGCAACCGCAACTAATCAGAAACCCCGCTTCGGCGGGGTTTTTATTGGCTCCTCTTTCTGTCAGGATAAGTTGTAAATCAAGGATATGAAGCGAAGTGGCCCTGATTTGGATCAGGGCCACTTCGCGCTTGGCTGGTTACTATCTCGCTCTCGTTTCGATCAAGGGTTTCACCTGTCTCATGCCGATGGATCTCTCTGGCCTGCTGCGCCGACTGCTGATTGATAGTCACATCGATTTTGCTTCGCTCAAGGGTGGTGCCTAGCATGCCCATGGAATTCTCCGGTTTGTTACGCCGACTGCTGACCGATAGTCACATCTACTTCGCTCTCAAAGTGCTGCTGGCCATTCTCGGTCTGCTCGCCTTTACCCTGGCCACCGGCAATATCCAGCTCACCGTGCTGCTCTCCCTCGGGGTCGTGGCGGGCGCCATCGCCGAAACCGATGACAGCCTGTGGGGACGCCTTAAAAACCTCGCCATGACGCTGATTTGCTTCATGTTTGCGTCCCTATGCGTGCAGTATCTCTACCCCACCCCCTGGCTGTTTGCCATTGGGCTCGCCAGCTCCACCTTTATCTTCGTGATGGTGGGGGCGCTCGGCGCCCGCTACGCCACCATCAGCTTCGGCTCGCTGCTGATCGCCATCTACACCATGCTGGGTGCCGCCAAGGCACCGGATCTCTTCTACCAGCCGCTGGCCCTCGGCGCTGGCGCCCTCTGGTACGGGCTGGTCTCTTTCATCTGGCTCTGGCTGCTCCCCTACAAAACCCTGCACGAGCAACTGGCCCAGAGCTACTTCGCCCTTGGTCGCTACCTGCTGGAAAAATCCCGCTTCTTCCCGGCGGACGAGCACGGCGCTCAGGCCATTCGCCACAATCTGGCCCAGCTCAATATCAATCTGGTGAGCGCGCTGACCCTCACCAAATCGGCCCTCAACGCCCGCCTGAGCCGCCGCCATCCGGCGAGCCCCGAGCTGGCCAGCTTGCTGCGCCTCTATCTGCTGGCGCTGGAAATTCACGAGCGTGCCACCTCCAGCCACTACCCCTACAGCCGGCTGGAAGCGGAGCTCAAGCAGGGCATCGTACTGGAAGGGTTTCAGGAGGTGTTCCTGCAACTCTCCGAGGCGTGCCAGCGGCTCGGTTATGCCATTCTGGTGCACAAGCCCTACGCCCATAACAAGCGCATTCACTGGACACTGGAGGCCCTCGGCGATCAGCTGGAGTTCACCAATCTCAAGCAGCACTACCCGAAAACCCTGCTGACGCCGATGAAGTTCCTGCGCCGTAATCTGGCCAGCATCAACCAGCTGCTGGGCAGCGCCGAAGTGTTGCAAAACCCCGAACAGCCAGAGCAGGAGCTGCCCGCGCTGGCGCGCCCGCCCCGCCTGCCGCTGCTGACCCAGCTCAAGCAGCACCTCACCTTGCACTCCATGGTGTTTCGCCACGCGCTGCGTTTGTCACTCGGGCTGGTGATCGGCTACGGCATACTGCAAACCTTTGATCTGGAAAAGGGCTACTGGATTTTGCTGACCGTGCTGTTTGTCTGCCAGCCCAGCTACAGCGCCACCCGCCGCCGACTGGTGCAGCGGATGCTCGGCACCTTCGCAGGTATTCTGGTGGGTATTCCGGTGCTCTGGCTCTTCCCCGAGCTGCACGTTCAGCTGGTGGTGATGGGGCTCGCCGCCTTCCTGTTTTTCACCCAAGTGCGCAACAACTACAGCGCCGCGGTCTGCTTTATCACCCTCTACGTGCTGATGGCGTTCAACCTGCTTGATGGCATCGGCTTTGCCATTCTGGGGCCGCGCTTGCTCGATACCCTGCTCGGCTGCCTGATCTCCTACGGGCTGGTGGCCTGGCTCTGGCCGGACTGGCAGTACAAGCGGCTGCCGACGCTTATCGCCAATTCGCTCTCGGCCAACGCCCGCTACCTCTCGGCGGTGCTGGCGAGCCTCAAGCAGCAGCGCGATGAGTCCATCGACTATCGGGTGGCGCGCAAGAGCGCCCATCTGGCGGACAGCGAACTGGCCACCGCCTGGCAGAGCATGCTGGTGGAGCCGCAAAAGCGCCGCCGCTTCCTCGATCTCTGCTTTACCCTCACCTGGCGCAATCACGCTCTGCTCTCCTACATCTCGGCGCTGGGGGCCCATCGCGACAAGCTGGAGGCCATCAGCGGACTGGATGAGGTACGCCACCATATCTGCCACACCCTTGAGCAGGCCGCCGGTCATCTGGCGGGCAACCCCTCCAGCTCCATCGGAGGTCAGTGCCCGGTTATAAGTCCGGATAGCAGCGAGGAGCAGCTGATGCTGACCCAGCAGCTCAACCTGATCAGCGAGCTGGCGGATCAGCTGCTGCATCTGGCCAACGAGAGTCGGTTGCTCACCGGGGATCAAGGCGCTACCATGCCCGCCCAATCCTGATAGCCCCATTAGCGAGGAGCCCCCATGTCTGCGTCCGAAAAACATCAGCTGGAATTCAACGGCCAACTCATCGAGACCGATGCCAAGGGCTACCTGCTCAACAGCAACGACTGGAGCGAGGAGCTGGCGCTGGTGCTGGCTGCGCAGGAGGGGATCACGCTTGAGGAGCCGCACTGGGAAGTGGTGCGCTTTGTGCGCGCCTTCTATCTGGAGTTCAACACCTCCCCTGCCATCCGCGCGCTGGTCAAGGCGATGGAGAAGCAGTACGGCCCCGAGAAGGGCAACAGCCGCTATCTCTACAAGCTGTTCCCGGAAGGGCCCGCCAAGCAGGCAACCAAGATTGGCGGCCTGCCCAAGCCGGTAAAGTGCATCTGATCCCATGCATCTCATCCCATAACAACGGGGGGCCGCAACTGCGGCCCCCCGTTGTGTTTGGTGCGCTATCTTCGCGCACCTCGCATTCATATCCCTCAGGCTTCCAGCCAGCCTTACCCCCGCTTGTCAGCCAGCGCCACCAGCTGCTCAGCCAGCCGGTGACCGTGCAGGTAGGAGGTAATCAGCTCGCTATCCGCTTTGCCGATTTCAATCTGCTGATACCAGTGCTCCAGCATGGCGGCAAAGCCACGCTGGGCCAGCACTGGCTGCCAGTCGCTGGGGGCAAGCGTCTGGGCCTGCTTGTCGCGGGCGATGATGCCGCGGGTGCAGTTCTCAAGGTGCAGGGAGAGATTGTCGCCGTAGGCATCGATGCGCTCCTCGGTGATCCCCGCGCTGCGGTTCATGCTGCCGCTGATGGCGCGATCGCCGCTCTGCCAGCTGACGCTCACCCCGGCCAGCAGGCTATTGTCCTTCATATCCGGTCGCAATACCGCATGAAAGTCGCCGTCCGGCACGCCGCCATAGAAGCAGAGGCTGTCGAGCACATGGATAAAGTCGTCGAACATAAAATCCCGCGCCTTGCCCGGCAGGGCGAAGCGGTGTTTCTGCCAGTTAAGCTCGGTGAGCGGCTGGGCGCGGGCCTCGGCCATGGCGGGCAGATAGCGGCGGTTAAAGCCGGTAAAGAGGGCGCAATCTTGCGCGATGGCAAGGTTGGCCAGCGCTTCTGCCTCGGCCAGCGTGTCGCACAGGGGTTTGTCGACAAAGGTGGGGATCCCCGCGCGCAGGCACTGCTCGGCCAGCTCGCGATGAACGGCGGTGGCGGCATGGATCATCACGGCGTCGGGGCGGCTGGCCAGCAGGGCCGCCACATCGGTAAAACACTCGGCGATCCGATACTGGCGGGCCAGCTTTTCCAGCACTGCCGGATTGCGGGTGCAGAGCAGCGGGGTAACCCGCTCATCGCTCGCCAGCAGCGGCAGATAGGCTTTTTGGGCGATATCCCCCAGACCAATCATGGCAATGCGCATCTCAACTCCTTTTCACTCGATAACGGGACAAGCGGATAACTGCCCGCACCATCGCAGGATTTGTCCCGCAGATCCAGCCTGCCGTTAGCGCACTGGCTGGCGTACGCAGCCCTGTGCAAACGGCGATGTTATCCAGGCATGGCAAGATCGCAAACCGACTTGATCACCTCGGCCAGCCACTCGATGGCGAGATTGCCCTGGCTTTTGCGGTGTCTGCCGACCACCACCTCGAACGGCTGGGGCGCCCCGGCCAGCTCCAGCACACGAAAATCCCCGAGGGCGGCGATGGCCGACGGAATGCAGGCCGCCACGTCATTGACCGACATAAAGGCTTGCAGCGAGGTATAACAGGGGAGCATCGCCACCGCCGCGCTGGCAACCTGCTGCGGGCTCATCTGCCCTTCGAAATTGCCGACGCTGTTGGCAAACTGCACAAAGGGGATGGCCGCCAGATCCTGCGGGGCCTTGTCCGGAAGATATCGGGAGTCGCGGCGCAGCACGCAGCAGTAGTGATCCCGGCGCAGGGTGGCGCGCAGCAACCCCGGGTCGAGATAGGCATCAAAACCAATCACCAGATCGACCTCGCCGCTGGCCAGCGCCTCCAGATGCGCTTCGGCCTGAAAGTCCACCACATCGAGCCGGATGGAGGGCGCCTGACTGCGCAGAGCGCTCGCCAACCTTGGGATAATGGCGAGCTGGGCATATTCGTTGGCCATCACCCTGAAAGTGCGCTGACTGCTGGCGGGGTCGAAGGGCGCAGCCACAAAGACACCGTCGATATCGGCCAGGATCTGCTCGAACTTGTCGGCCAGCTCGCAGGCGTAGTCGGTCGGCTGCAATCCGGCGCTCTGGCGGATAAAGAGCTCGGCGGGAAAGATATCGCGCAGCTTTTTCAGATGGCTGCTCACCCCCTGTTGGGAGATCTCCAGCAACTCAGCCACCCGCGACACACTCTTGTATCTGACCAGCAGCACCAGCACCCGCATCTGCCTGATATCGATCCTCTCCACCCTTACCTCACCAATTTCAGTTGTATCACATACAAATTACCCATGATTTACATTGTATCAGTGGCTCTCTAACCTTGCAGCTCTTCCAGCAAAGCGAGGTTAACGATGAAAACAGTCATTCTGATTGGTGCTCAGGGGAAAATGGGGCAAGCCGCCCTCAGTGGTCTGGGCAAGCACAAGGTCATTACCGCCAGCCGCTCCGGCGAGGGGTGTGATTTTCAGGTGGATATCACCAGCAGAGAATCCATCGAGCGGCTCTACCAAAACGTGGGATCCTTCGATGCGGTGGTCAATACCGCCGGCTATTGCGAATACGCCCCCTTTGGCGAGATGAGCGACGAGCAGCGGCAAACCACCATCCAGAGCAAGCTGATGGGGCAGATCAATCTGGTCAATATCGGCCTCAACTACATCAATCAGGGGGGCTCCTTCACCCTGATCTCCGGTATCCTCAATATCAAGCCGATCCCCCTGGCCATTGCCGATGCCACCACCAGCGGCGCCATCGATACCTTTGTCCAGTGCGTGGCCCACGAGCTGCCCCGTGGCATTCGCATCAATGTGGTCAACCCGACCGTACTGGAAGAGGCGTGGGACGTATATGGCGAGATGATGCCGGGCTTCCAGCCGGTGCCGGGCACTTTGGTCGGCAAGGCGTTTGAGCGCTCCGTCGATGGCTTTATTAGCGGCCAGGTGCTCTATGTCGATGCCTGATCCGGTTCAGGTGTGACTCCAATGCCTTTGTAATTCCTTGTCGATGTTTTTCCTCTTCCCCGAAAGCGCCAGCTCTCGGGGCTTTTTGCATAGAGGAACCGGAGTAGCGACAAAATATGATTTCATTTCGACGGCGGCACACAGATTTATGTCATCCGGGTCACTGTCAGAGTGGCCTCGTTTGGCTTACTATGGCGCTCTTCTCCCTGTTACCGAGCAAAGGAACTATTTCAGGCTATTTGCCGGAATGGATTACAGCTGACCAACGCCCTGTTTGGCCGCAGCTTATTGGCGCGGCCACTATTGCCTGTGCGCTATCGGCACTTATAAAACGCGTTATTTATGGATGTATAACGATGAAATCATCAATTGCACTCAAAGCCTTGTCGCCCTATATATTCGCAATATTGTCAGTTGGGCTGATATCCAGCGGATATCATGCGCTGCCGATCTATTGCGGCCTGGCCATTGTCGTCTATCCGGTGCTGATTGCCATGCTGGCGGACGAGTGGGAAAAACAGGGGCTGGTCTATCGCGAATCGACCCAGGTCGAGGTTGATGTCAATGTGCGCGGGATCCTTATCAAGGAGCAGAGACGACATCTGGAGAACCTCTACTTTGTCTCGCCGGACATGATGCGGACCAAACTCACCAGCCTCGCCCGTATCAAACTGCTGCTCTGCGGCGCCATGTTTGCCGTGTCACTCTATGAATTCGCGCAGCAGGCCGAGGCACAATTTGCCCTGCCCGCCGTCAATCTGCTGGATATCAATCTGCTGGATATATCCGGCCTGTTGATCGGCCTTGGCGCCGTGCTGTTTCTCGGCCACTGTGCGAGAAAAAGCCTCTCCCTCTACGGGACCTGTCGCCATAAAAACTATCTGGTGCAGAGTCATAACGAACCCGGCGTCCAGCTCTATAGCGCAGCCATTTCAACCAAGGCGGCAAACCTGCAAGTGACCCATACCCGCATGTTCGATGCCTTATTGGCGTGGTATTGAGCAAGCTTTACCTCGAATAACAACGACTTGGGATAACGACCTTGCGGTTTTTTTCCTCATACCCCAAAGCGCACTGCGCTCGGGGCTTTTTGGATGGCGGGCGCCAACGCATCACATCCACCCTTGCTCGTCTGCCGACTGAGCCAAGCGACAAGGGCAAAGCCGCACAGAAGATAGAAAAAGGAAGGAAGTCGAAACTTCCCTCCTTTTGGCTTGCGCTGCGGCCTGTGACTCAGTTGATCTTGCCCATTTCAACGGCAAAGCTGGTCGCCAGCTGGGCAAACTTGAGAGCGTGGCCAGCCGAGGGATCCGAGTTTTGCAACGTATCCTGCGCCGTGTGGATCCTTGGGTTGTATTCGCTGAAGCGTGACTCGAACGGCATGGCGGCGGGGTAGCCCTGATTGTGCCAGGAGGCGTGATCCGAGCAGCCATAGCCACAGCTGTCATAGCCATAGCTGACTTGCGGCAGATAGGCATCGAGCAGCTGGGTGAGATAGCCGGTCAGCCCCTTGTCGGTGTAGTCGGTCATAAAGACGATGTCGTTCGCCGAGCCCTTGTAGTTGGTCATGTCCAGCTGGAGCGCGGCCAATACCCTGGTGTTGGCCGCCTTGTAGCGACTGGCGATATCCTTGGAGCCCCGCAAGCCCACCTCCTCTGCCGCATAGCCGATAAATTGCAGGGTGCGCTCCGGCTGGCGGCCCTGTTCGGCGATGACCCGCAGCACCTCGGTCAGGGTGGCGATGCCGGAGGCATCATCATCGGCGCCGGGGGCCAGCGTCTTGCTGTTGGGGGCCGAGCCTGCAGTGGAATCGAGATGGCCACCGAGCACCACCACCTCGTCCGGATAGCGGCTCCCCTTGAGGGTCAGCACCACCGATTGTTGCGGGTAGCCGCTATGTTTGACCCGACTGACGCTGGCCCATGGCAGGGCGCTGCCGAGGCTCTGCCACTGGCTGGCCACCCAGTCGGCGGATTGCGTGCCGGTGGGAGTGGTGTAGTAGCGGTTGCGCCAGCCGGATAACTTGCTGATAGTGCTGGCGATATTGCCTTGATCCAGATGGGGCAGCAGCCGGTTGACACTGGCCCCCTGGGTCAATGGCGGTGCGCTGAACAGGTTTTGGCTGAGGGGCTGAGCCATGCTCTGCAGCGCATCTGCCAGGGTCGTGTGCACCACATAGCCTCCGCAACGCTGGTGCCCTTCGTGCATCAGGTGCGAGAGGGAGCCAAGCTCGCTTGCTTCAATCTGGGCCAGCTGGACGGGCGCTCCGCTGGCACTGAACAGGGGGGAGAGCTTGGCATTGACCTGCTTGAGTTCAACCCCGCTATCGGCCCCAATCGTGATCCACACGGGTGCCGCCGCCTGAACGGCAAGGGGAATCAGGGGGAGCAAAAGGGCTGCAGTCATCGCTTTCATGTCGGATCCTTCCGGTTATGGTTAACAGTAAACAGGCTTGATGGGCCTCATAGGAATACCAACCTAGTCTAGGCACCCACTGCTGTCAAAAAGGTGGATGCCCCGGAAAAGGGCGCTTATTAGCAGCCAAGTGCTCTATATCGATGCCTGATCCGGTTCAGGTGTGACCCCAATGCCTTTGTAATTCCTCATGTACAGGATCTTTAGCAGCAACCAATTGAAATAGATATAAAAATGGCTTCGATTGTGATCTGATTTTATCGCCAAACAAAACCGCCACGCACGAAGCCATGACCATTATCGATGCCAACCACTATCTTGAGCAACTTCTCTCTCCTGCCGAACTCGACCGCATTGCCCGTGACTGCCAATTTTGCTTGCGCAAACGAGCCATTACGCCTGCCATGCTGGTGACTGCACTCTTGCGGGCACTTGGCTGCGACCAGGTCGATGGTATCGCTGGATTGCACCATCATTTCAATGCCTTGCAACTGGTTGATGCCCATCAGGTTTCCTACAAGCCCTTTCACAACCAGTTGCGCAAAGCGTCGTTCGCCCTGTTCATGAAGGCGCTGGTTGAACGGGCTATCGCCTTGCGTATCGGCCAACAGATGAAGACTGCATCCCTTGGCGCATTCAAACAGGTGTTGTTGCAGGATGGTACTTCCTTTGCCGTCCACAAAAGCCTGGCCGAAGTGTTTCCGGGAAGGTTCAAGACCATTAGCCCGGCGGCAATCGAGTGTCATATGCTCATGTCTCTATTGGAGCAAAGTCCAGTTTGCATGCAGGTCTCTGCCGATACGGCGTCAGAGCGCCAGTTCCTGCCTGAGCCCGAGCGGCTCAATAACAGCCTGCTGTTGGCGGACGCGGGTTACATCGATATGGCCTACTTTGCGAAACTAAACGAGGCGGGCGGTTTCTATCTGGTCAGGGGTAGTAAGAGCCTGAACCCGAAGATTATCCGGGCATGGCGCGGTGACGAACGGGAAGTGCCGAAGCTGGCGGGCCTGTCACTCAAGGATGCTGGACGGCGGCACTGTCGGGCAGAGGTACTGGATATGGTGGTGAAATCGGGCAAGTTCGAGTATCGGCTGATCCGACGCTGGTTTGCCGAGGAGAAACGGTTCTGTATCTGGATGACCAATCTGCCACGAGAGGCATGGCCAGCAGAGCGGGTGATGAGCCTGTACCGCTGTCGTTGGCAGGTGGAGCTGCTGTTTAAGGAGTGGAAGTCGCACAACCGGCTCAAGGGCTTTGTGACAGGTCAGAAAGCCATTGCCGAGGGGCTGGTGTGGGCCAGCCTGTTGTCGCTGGTGATGAAAAGACGGGTAGCTCAGACGCTGATGGGGGACGGTTTATCCACACTGAAAGCGGCGAAAAATAGCGGAACCTGGTGGTTCCCGTTATTGGAAGCGGTGGCTCATCGGGTGTTGGTGGAAATAAGAGAGCGTCTGGAATGGGCTGCCGTTTACTTGGCGAAAAATGCCCGTCGAACCAAGCAGCGA
The DNA here is from genome assembly GCF_040908445.1 of Aeromonas sp. R10-2. Lineage (NCBI taxonomy): Bacteria > Pseudomonadati > Pseudomonadota > Gammaproteobacteria > Aeromonadales > Aeromonadaceae > Aeromonas > Aeromonas sp. R10-2. The sequence goes on from NZ_JBFODS010000071.1 coordinate 73,805, forward strand.
AAATCGATACAGAACAGGACCTTAGAAGGAATTTCAAATGAAGTGTTTTCTTAAGGTCCTGTATATG
>NZ_JBFODS010000072.1:0-4521 GCF_040908445.1 Aeromonas sp. R10-2
GGTAATCCCCCCATTTTTTGGAGCACTCAAAAGTAGAGGTCATGCGGCCTGTGCCAAGCGCTGTTTCGGCGTGTAGCCGCCCAGCGCCATATTGGGCCGCTCATGGTTATAAACCCACAGCCAGTTCGTGGCAAATTCCTGTAACTCATTCAGTGACTCAAACAGGTAATGGCCCAACCAGTCGTAACGCACAGTGCGGTTAAATCGCTCTATGTAGGCATTCTGCTGCGGGTTGCCTGGCTGGATATACCTCAGCGCAATCCTCTTCTGCTGCGCCCATTGCTTGAGCTCTTCGCTGATGTATTCCGGACCATTATCACAGCGGATTGCGGCTGGTTTGCCCCGCCACTCGATGACCTGCTCCAGCACCCGTTTGACTCGCGAGGCAGGCAAGGAAAAATCCACCTCGATGCACAGTGCTTCGCGATTGAAGTCATCGATCACATTAAACAACCGCACCGAACGACCATCGCTGAGCTGGTCATGCATAAAGTCCATCGACCAACAGTGATTCGGTTGGTCAGGGACTGCCAACGGCTCCGGCTTGGCGCGTACTAGCCGCTTCTTGGGTTTTATCCGCAGATTGAGCTCTAGCGCCCGATAGATCCGGTAGACCCGCTTGTGGTTCCAGCCAAAGCCTTTGACGTTACGCAGGTACAGGAAGCACAGTCCGAAACCCCAGTTGCGCTGGTTGGCGGTGAGGCGCAGTAGCCAGTCGGCAATCTCCTGGTTTTCATCAGCCAGCACGGGCTGATAACGGTAGCAACCCTCGCTCACCTTGAACACCTGGCAAGCCAGACGGATAGAAATGGCGTAATGAGCCACAGCCTTGGTCGCCATCTCCCTGCGGGCAGATGGCGTCACCACTTTTTTGCCATCGCCTCGGAGATGATCTCAGCCTTTAGGCGCTCCTCGGCATACATCTTCTTAAGGCGACGATTTTCCTCTTCCAGCTCTTTGAGGCGCGCCATGAGAGAGGCATCCATGCCACCGAATTTGGAGCGCCACTTGTAGAAGGTGGCGGAGCTGATGCCATGCTCACGGCAGAGCTCAGGGACGGGTGAACCAGACTCGGCCTGCTTGAGGATGGCGATGATCTGTGCATCGCTAAAGCGTGATGTTTTCATGTAGAACCTCCTGCGTTCAAGATACGAGAAAATTCTACTTATGAGCACCTCAGTTTTTCGGGGGGATTACCAGTTGAGGCGATCTCAGTTGCAGAGGCTGTCAATATTAAAATGGAATACGATGCTCAAGTTAAGCAGTGGGATAATGCTTTTGATTTGTCGTCAATAACAATTATGTCATTGATCGAAAGAGCAAAGAAAACAGACTACGGTATATTTGTATTTCACCCAGACGATAAAACTACAATACGGCAAAATGCATATAGTAGCGTTCGCGATAATGTTCTCTTCGAGTTAGGTTTATTCATTGGCGCTCTTGGGATAGAGAGATGTTTCGTCCTAATCCCAAAATCCACAGAAAGCTCATTCCGAATGCCAACTGATTTAGCGGGTGTCACCACTACTACATACGATGATTCATTAAATGATATGGTTGATGCAGTTACGACAAGTTGTGCAAAAATAAAGCAAGCGATTAAAAAATTGGAGCAAAGCAAGCCTAGTTCTACTCTAAATCCAGTTGACGATTCATTAGTGACTAACCTCCAAACTCAATTAAGCGCTTCACAGTCAAAGATATGGAGTATGGGGCATGAGCTGGAACGAAGTAAGGAAAATGAAGCTCAGTTATTAGAATCAATTAAAAGTCAATTCTTCTCAATAGCAAAACCAGCTACACCAGCAGAAATTAAAAGGTGGGAAGATGGGGCAAAAGAAAGTTATTTACAGGAAGTAAAGATAGATTCACATAATGCTTATTATGTAGATCAAGATATCGTTCTTCCTCCACTTTATGGAGCATCCTCTCTTTCAGTTATTGTAGAAAAAGGCGTAAAAGTACACGGTTTAGGAAAAAATTCACATAATAACATTTACTATTTGGATGGCTTCCGTACCGATAGGCGTGTATAACAAACGCTTCAAGAGGGACAGCCAACGCGCGGCATTTTACTATGCTTTGGTTTTTGTGGTTATGGTGTTATGCGGAAAGTTGGTAGTAGCGTTGGCAGCCCCTTAAGCGGGCGTTAGGGCAACCCATGCCGTGCGACTGCGCCAATTTATCCAGCTGCGTTAGCTATGGAGAGTCAGAAAAAGACTTTTGTAGCAGTTTTCACCTTATTTCGGAGCGCCCATGGTTGCGTCTACTCGTAGGTTCGAATAGCCCGTAGATTAGCGAAGCGTAATCGGACGTTCGCGGTCACAATATTTCGTGATAGCACCAATTGCCTTTAGAGACCGACTTTCACGCTGTCTCATTTTTTACCTGTATCTTTGCTGGCGTAACACATCCCAAGGAAATTTATGAAGCCAGACTTAACCGGCACTCGGATTGTGCTGCGCACCATTGGCCCGCACGATACTGCCGATCTGTTCGAGATTTATGGCAATCCACTGACCATGGAGTTTGCCTCTGATCCCTGCTTTACCTCTCCCGCCATGGTGGCGCAGTTGATGGCGAGCGTGGTGCGGCTGGAGCAAACGGGGGAGTCGCTGGAGTGGGCGATTGTCGAGCGGGAGGGCAATAAGGTGATCGGCACCTGCGGCCTGCACAGTTTCAGCGAGGCGGGCCGCTGCTGCGAGGTGGGCTGCCTGCTTAATGCGGCCTATTGGCGCAGAGGGTTTATGTCGGAGGCGCTGGGATTGCTGTTCGCCCACGCCAGCACACTGGGAGTCACCCGCCTCACCGCAGATATCGATGCAGATAACGTCCGCTCTATCGCCCCCGGTGTCAGAATAGTTGTCGCCTAATCTGAATAATCTAAATGTGAAGACCGGGGGCGGATAAAGAGTGTCGAATGGCTCGTTATTCAAGTGAGCGCAAGGCTGCTTTGCTCAAGAAGCTGCTGCCGCCCATCAATATGTCGGTGGCCGAGTTGGCTCGGCAGGAAAACATCAGCGAGGTCACTCTGTATAATTGGCGCAAACACGCCAAAGACGGAGGGTCTCCTGTGCCCGGGGACAACAAACTGACCGATGAATGGCCCGCCGAGGCCAAGTTCGCCGTCGTGCTGGAAACCGCTGCGCTTTCCGAGATTGAACTCAGTGAGTACTGCCGCCGTAAGGGTCTCTATCCCGAGCAAGTCCAGCAATGGCGCCAAGCCTGTATTCTGGGCCAGCAATCCGCTCGTACCTTACAACAGGCGGAGAAGGCACAGGCCAAAGCGGACAAGAAGCGTATCCGGCAACTGGAGCAAGAGCTGCGGCGCAAAGACAAGGCCCTGGCCGAGGCAGCAGCTCTGCTGATATTGCAAAAAAAGCTCGATGCCTACTGGAGCAACGTCGACGAGGACAACTGACCTCGTTGCCAGAGCGGCAGCAATACGTTGCATGGTGGCGCGAAGCGCTTGAAGCTGGCGCCCGCAAGCATCCTGCGGCCGAGGTGTTGGGGCTGAGTCTGCGCACGCTCCAGCGCTGGTTGGCCGGGCCTGAGCTGAGTGCCGATAGGCGACCGGATGCGGTTCGTTCCATACCTGCTCATGCATTGAGCCCAGAGGAGCGGCAGGCCGTGCTGGACGTCTGCAATAGCCAGGAGTTCGCCTCGTTGCCGCCGAGTCAAATTGTGCCACGGCTGGCCGACCAGGGGCGCTACTTGGCCAGTGAGTCGAGCTTCTATCGCATCTTGCGGGCGGCTGACCAGCAGCACAGGCGTGGCCGGAGCCAGCCACCGCGCCATGTGCCGGTACCAACCAGCCATACCGCGACTGGGCCCAATCAAGTGTGGTCCTGGGATATCACCTACTTGCCGTCACTCGTGCGCGGCCAGTATTACTACCTCTATCTGATAGAGGACATCTACAGCCGCAAAGGGGTGGGCTGGGAAGTGCATGAGCAAGAGTGCGGTGAACGGGCGGCGGCGTTGCTGCAACGGAGCATCATCCGCGAGCAGTGCTGGAAGCAGCCGCTGGTCTTGCACTCGGACAACGGCGCGCCAATGAAGTCAGTCACGCTGCTGACCAAGATGCATGACCTGGGTGTCACGCCCTCGCGGGGACGGCCTCGGGTCAGCAACGATAATCCGTACTCGGAGTCATTGTTCAGGACGCTGAAGTACTGTCCGCAGTGGCCATCAGACGGCTTTGCCAGTCTGGAAGCGGCCAGGGAGTGGGTGCGCGACTTTATGGCCTGGTATAACGAAGAGCACCGGCATAGCCGTATCCGCTTCGTCACACCCAACGAGCGGCATCGGGGTGACGATAAAGCCCTGCTGGCGAAACGGGATGCTGTGTACCAGGCCGCCCGAGCACAACACCCAGCGAGGTGGAGTGGCAAGACGCGAGACTGGACACCTATCGGTGCCGTGATGCTAAATCCGGAGCGGCCCGAGAAACCCGAGCCGGAGCAAAAAGAGGCTGCTTAAAACAGCTTTGCGCGACAACTATCTTGAAAAACGCCG
>NZ_JBFODS010000073.1:0-20050 GCF_040908445.1 Aeromonas sp. R10-2
GGTAATCCCCCCGAAAAACTGAGGTGCTCATAAGTAGAATTTTCTCGTATCTTGAACGCAGGAGGTTCTACATGAAAACATCACGCTTTAGCGATGCACAGATCATCGCCATCCTCAAGCAGGCCGAGTCTGGTTCACCCGTCCCTGAGCTCTGCCGTGAGCATGGCATCAGCTCCGCCACCTTCTACAAGTGGCGCTCCAAATTCGGTGGCATGGATGCCTCTCTCATGGCGCGCCTCAAAGAGCTGGAAGAGGAAAATCGTCGCCTTAAGAAGATGTATGCCGAGGAGCGCCTAAAGGCTGAGATCATCTCCGAGGCGATGGCAAAAAAGTGGTGACGCCATCTGCCCGCAGGGAGATGGCGACCAAGGCTGTGGCTCATTACGCCATTTCTATCCGTCTGGCTTGCCAGGTGTTCAAGGTGAGCGAGGGTTGCTACCGTTATCAGCCCGTGCTGGCTGATGAAAACCAGGAGATTGCCGACTGGCTACTGCGCCTCACCGCCAACCAGCGCAACTGGGGTTTCGGACTGTGCTTCCTGTACCTGCGTAACGTCAAAGGCTTTGGCTGGAACCACAAGCGGGTCTACCGGATCTATCGGGCGCTAGAGCTCAATCTGCGGATAAAACCCAAGAAGCGGCTAGTACGCGCCAAGCCGGAGCCGTTGGCAGTCCCTGACCAACCGAATCACTGTTGGTCGATGGACTTTATGCATGACCAGCTCAGCGATGGTCGTTCGGTGCGGTTGTTTAATGTGATCGATGACTTCAATCGCGAAGCACTGTGCATCGAGGTGGATTTTTCCTTGCCTGCCTCGCGAGTCAAACGGGTGCTGGAGCAGGTCATCGAGTGGCGGGGCAAACCAGCCGCAATCCGCTGTGATAATGGTCCGGAATACATCAGCGAAGAGCTCAAGCAATGGGCGCAGCAGAAGAGGATTGCGCTGAGGTATATCCAGCCAGGCAACCCGCAGCAGAATGCCTACATAGAGCGATTTAACCGCACTGTGCGTTACGACTGGTTGGGCCATTACCTGTTTGAGTCACTGAATGAGTTACAGGAATTTGCCACGAACTGGCTGTGGGTTTATAACCATGAGCGGCCCAATATGGCGCTGGGCGGCTACACGCCGAAACAGCGCTTGGCACAGGCCGCATGACCTCTACTTTTGAGTGCTCCAAAAAATGGGGGGATTACCGAAGGGCTGACCGGGGTCGTCATTACCGAACAACCGGGGATCATCGAGATACTCAGATCGGTCAAGCTGGGCTACAGCAAGGAGGGAAAAGGGCCACTGTTGAATATGAAGGCAGGGGAAACGCTTTATATCCTCGGCGGACTGGGCTAAGGCAATAGCCTGTTCTGGTACAAGGGCAAAACCTACATTCTCGATTATGACTATGCGCGCAAAGAGATCAGATACGGCCGGTCACCGCAGAACCAGTGGTGGGTAAAAATCCGGGACAAGCAGGGACGTGAGGGTTGGGTTGCCGAAGCCAAAAACTTCGCCCATATGGACCGTTTCGAATAGTGACAGCCAGCCCCCGAAATCGGGGGGCTGGCCGTGAATGACTCACTGCTTGGGTTGCAGCTTCATCTCTTGCAGATACTCCAGCACCTGGGTTTTGTAGTCCGCCTGATAGGAGAACTTGGTGCTGTCGCACGCCGCGATCAGGTTCACAGCGGTGCAGAACAGGGTGGCTGCCAGCAGCCCCTTGCCAACCCACTGCGGATAACGGCGGCTCCAGCGCACCAGTAAAAGCAGGATCGGGAACAAGGCGTAGGGGAAGATCAGCATCAGGTGCCAGTAGTTGAAGATGATGGGCGAGAGCGCCGCACTCACCAGCACCGCCAGCACCGCCGCCAGCGCATAGAGGCCGAGCCAGCTCTCGCCATCTACTGGCGCACGGTCGCTGCGCAGCAGACGCGGCTTGAGTTCGCGCCACAGCTGCCAGTTGGCCTTGGCCGCCAGCAACACAGTTGCGGAACCCACGCCGTAAATCACGATCCGCCACAGCCAGATCGCCGCCATCTGCAGGTATTCGTGCCCCGCCAGCCAGATAAACTGGGTGTCGTTAACCAGCTTGCTGGCAAACAGCCAGGAGCCGTAGCGCAGCCAGTAGAGCACTGATTTCAACACCGGATAGACATGCACCAGCCCCCAGCCGATATAGCGCTGACGCGCCTCGGGATCGACGTTCTGGGTAATATGGCTGTTGCTCATCACTTCCATGGCGTAAGGGATCAGGGAAGCACCGATCAGCAGGGTTGCCACCACCACCCCGCTCCAGCTCACCTTGAGAATACGGCGCCAAAACAGATAGGTGGACATTACCGCCAGCAGCGGCCAGGAGTAGTGCAGTTGCATCGCCATGCCGATGGCCAGCAGGTGAACGATCATGTGCCAGAAGGAGGCCCGCTCGCGCATATGCCAGGCAGACCAGCAGTGCATGGCCGAGAAAAGGAACAGATAGGAGGGGTTGTAGAGCAGACTCTCGTACTGGAACCAGGGGTTAAGCCAGCAGAGCACCAGAAACAGCAGACGTACCCTGTCATCAAACACCTGACGGATCACTGCATCAAACAGCAGAAACCCGACCAACCGCATCGCCAGCAGCAACACCATGGGGGCATAGGGAGAATCCCACAGCAGCAGCGGCCCGCCAATCAGCCAGGCCGACAAACTCCCCGGCACATTGCCCACCGCACTCGCCGCATTGCCATAGCTGAGCCAGACCCCCTCATAAGCCCCAAGGTAACCCTTGTAGAGCATCTGGGTCTGATCGCCGGTGAGCTTCTGTAAATTCGAATATAATATGCTGGTCAAGAGACCAATAAACATCACACCGAAATAAAATAATTTATTTTTTTTTATGATAGAAATCGCTTCACCCACTGTTTGAATCTACTTTCAAAATCATCAACAGAAAGCGAGTTTACACCACGACCACTCAAATCCTTAGTAAAAACAACATCAGCCTTCTCATTATTTGGATGCCAGTTTAAAAAATTTTGATCTGGCTCACCACTTTTAGAATTATAAATTGCCAATGTTGGTAAATTCAGACCGGAAGCGATGTGTATCGTAGCAGTATCTACGGATACCAACCCAATTGACATTCTTAGCTGAGAGAACAGTGACTCAATTGACACATCCTCTGGCGGTAAACAAAAAACTCGTCCAGGATCTATGGTTTTAGCTATCATATGTTCAATTACCTTAACTTGATCACGCATACCTAACAATACGATAGAAAAACCCGTTTCTCTTAGCATGAAATCGCACAGATAAATTATCAACTCAGAGTCCATTCTTCGAGATGACCCACTCCCATAAGGATTAAAACAAATAGTATTTCTCTTTTGTGGCCACCGATATGAACTTATTTTATTTTCAACTAATGGGAAGTCAGGAATGATATATTTCGCATCAACATTAAAAAATCCAATCCCATTTAAAAAATAAACAAACTTCTCACTAAAATGCATTTCTGATGTAACTTGACCAAGTTTAATATTTATTAAATCAAGGTCATCATCCATCCCCGCAATGCATGTTGTAGAGAGCTTACTTAGAAAATAAATGTCTCTCATTTTTAGCTGCTCACCAAAATGAAGAGCATAATCGACAAAACCTATTTTCTCTGCCAACAGACGCAACTCTCTATAAGAAGGCCGTTTTTTTATAATAAAAACATCACCACCCCAAATATTCTCATGCAATTTCTGTATGTTAGAATTGCAAATTACTATAAGTTGATTATTTTTATTCTCCTTTTTAATCTCCCTATATAACCAAGAGCAAACTATAGAATCCCCGAGCTTGGCATCCCAACGAATAACCAGAAATTTTTTCCCATCACCTCTAGATATTGGAAGATTGAGTTTGTTACAATTTCTCTCTTTGTCGAATAGTATTCTTGCCAGACGCCTTCTAAATAAATCTCGCCCTATGAACAATTGATCTTTAATAGTCTTAAATAGCCGAAGTTTCATTTTAATCAATTGCCTTTTTTTCTATTCCCCACGGGGTGAAATACTCCCCAGATTTAACAACGGATGCATATATCTCATCATTAACTCGATCTCTAGGAAGCTCTTTATGATATATATGAACCTGATTAGCCAAATAAAAAATATTTTTGCATCTAAAACCAGCCAACTTCAATCTGAATTCAACATCAGTATCTTCTCCGACCCCCGCAGCCTCATACCGCTCATCGAATCCATTAATATAAGTCAAATCTTTCTTGTAAAGAGAAAAATTACATCCAACAACCCCTTTGTTTTTCCTATTCAACCATCTACTCAAAAATCGATTAGTAATTCTTATCCCTTTCTCTATATTTTTCCCTTTCCCAAGAAAAATATATTCTGCAAGCATAAAAAATAAGTTCTCTTTAAAAAATGACTCTGGCCTGACAAGTGTTATTTTCTGACTAAATGATGGTGACAAGTCCGCCCTTCTTCCATTTAAAAAACAACCAACCTCTGCATTTTCCAAATGATCACGAACGAAGTTAACTTGTGGAATGCAATCTCCATCAATAAATATTATGTACTCATTGGATGCAAGTAACACAGCCTGATTAAGTATCTTGTTTTTTCTAAAACCTTTATCTTCATGCCATACATGCTTTATATGATAACTAAATCCTGTCTGAATAGACTTTATTTCTGAAACAACATCTTCCCTGGAGCCATCATCAGCAATAATAACCTCAAAGTTATCTTCAAACTGATTGTTAAGAGCTGACAGAATAATTTTCAATGCCTTTAAATTATTGTAAAAAGCTATAATGACACTAGCTTTCATGCTCTCACCTTATGGTTATCAACATTATATTGCTCAACCTCCGAGTAGGCCAATGCAACAACAAAGAAAAATATGTAGGTTTGAAACTCAAGATAATTTGTATAGAAAACACCCAAAATTAAAAATGGAGCAATTAATATGCAACCCTTAATGAGAGATTCGTTCTTATAAAAAAGATACACAATGAAAATTAATGAGCCATAGAAAAACAACGTATACAAAAAACCCATTTTATTTGCCGAATCAAGATAAGAATTATGCAAGTCATTTAAGGAGTAATTACCTTGCGTTAATTTTATCAGATCCTCAGTATTCGAAATTTTGTTCAAATAGGCCGAGTATTCTGTCTGAAACTTATTGAACCCTATACCAAATAGAAACTTTCGAGGATAATGTGATAAATTTTCATGCAGAAGAGAAACGCCATTCCCCCACATGAGAATACGGCTAAAGTTAGAATAATCCTTGCTTGTAGTCTCAGTTACAGATGTAGCCCTTCCCGCTACAGCATTAAATTGTGAGGGCATTGCTAGATAAAGAGAAAAAATCAACACACATGCAACCGGAGTAAAAACATACAACATTTTCCGATTCATAAAGATCATATACACCACAAAGGAAAATGATGCAGCAATCCAACCAGCACGACCGCCAGATATTATAAGACTCAAAAAAGTCACAAACAAAAATAATCCAATGACAATTTTCTTTGATGCCGTCATATCATCAGACAATTTTGGCAACATAAATGCAAAGACAAACGTTGTAATCTCAGCCCACCGACCTATATCCCAGAACCCACCAAATCGCTCACCACTCCAAGTATGTGGAAGCAGAACAAATGCTTGGACAAAAGACCATAATACCGATAGAAGAAAACCCAACATCGATATCGAGAATGCTAATCGTCTATTTTTATTCTCTCGCAAAGAAATAACTAAGGCCGGGAAAACCAATAAAAACATCCCCTTATAAAAAAAATGACCTATATCCACAAAGGAAGCAGGAGATATTATTTTCGCGAAGACCCCGAATAGGAACACCGCGATTGGCCCCCATAAAACAACATCGCGTTTCACCACATTATAATATTCTCTGTCAAAAACACATCGCCCAATAAAAAACACTATCATTAGTGCCGATGAAATATAAATAGCTGGCTTACTAGTAAATATGGAAGCAGCAAACAAACAAAGTAAATATCTTTCTATTTTTTTGTAATTCATTTTTTTCTCTTTCATTTTCTAAAAACATAATTCCCGCGGATCTTGCGCCACAGCCCGAATACATCAGTACGGGGGAAGATAGCAATCCGGCGGATCTGGAAAGGGTCCTGGTGCATTGCTTTGGGGCCACTATTGGTAGCGACAGCAAAACGATACCCGGCGGCGATAGCCTGCTCCTTGGCACTCTCGTTCATATCTCCGTAAGGGTAGGCAAATGAGAGCAGCGGATGGCCAAGCAGGGCCTCCAGTTGGCGTTTATTCTCCTGAATTTCATGGGCTTGTTGTTCGGGTGTGAGCTTGCTCAAGCGGGGATGGGTCAGGGTATGCCCACCAATTTCCACATGACCGCTGGCGGCCAACGCCTTGACCTGCTCACCACTCATCAATGAGACCTTGGTATCCGGATTGGTCGGATGCTCCACATCCCAACGGTTATAACCTTCGCCGGTGACTACGTACACCACGGCTTTGTAACCATATTTTTCCAGCAGTGGCAGCATGCGGGTCAGGTTGTCCTGATAGCCGTCATCGGCGGTGATCATCAGATACTTCTTGCCGTATTGCAGACGGTGGATAAAGCCTTTGTCCGCCAAATCGCGGAAAGTCAGGGTTTCGTAGCCGAGCCACTTCATCAGTCGCAGATGCTTCTCGAACATGGTGATCGGCATCCAGGTGCCATGCACTCCTTTCTCGCTATCCTGCTCGATAAAACGGTGGTACATGATGACGGGCATCTCGCGGCGCAGGGTTTCGACTACGGCATCCTGATAGATGGTTTCGAGACCAGATACTACCCCCTGCAAGCCATACTCATCCTGAATGCGTTGCCGAATGGCTTTCGGCACCACCTTGCTCGCAAGGGCGGACTCTACCTCTCCCTTCAATGCAGCAAAATCGATAGCCAAATCTTTGGGACCAATATCGCCAAAGTTGCTGGCCAGCGCCTCGTCCAGATTCTGTTCGGTCACCAGACCAATGGCCCTGGCTTCACCAATGGCAAAAGCGGGTCGACCACAGAGCAGCGCTTCCATGGCTACTCGACCGGCACCAATTACCAAATCGCAGCCAGCCAGCAGAGCAGGCACATCATCGACATAACCGACAAACTCGGTACGATCTTCGAAACGGGCAAAGCGCTCCGGCACCTTGGTACCGCTGACAATCCGTACCTTGCAGGCATCCAGATCGAGTACTTCGTCGAGCAGGCGGTAGCAAAGCTCCCCTTTGGGGCCACTCAAACGGCCAATGATGGCAATCACCGGCTTGGCATTGTCCGGCGCAGGCACAGGCTGGAATTTGTCGGTTTCGATACCGTTGCGCAGCACCTGCACGATCGCGGGATCGACCCCCAGATTGTCGACTATCTGATGGGCAATATCTTCACAAACGGCAACCGCCCGATAGCCGAGTGCATGGAAGGCCTTGCGCGAAGCGTGCACCGGCTGGCGACCATGAACCGTGGTGATCATCGGGGTGCCAGTCAGCTTGCAGGCCACATAGCTGCTCCAGCCGGAGGCGCGGGAGTGAGCATGCACCAACTGAATATGATGCTTCTTGATGAGATAGATGAGGTAAAAGACGTGCCAGAAGCGGCGCAGAATGCTGCGCTTGTTGAATCTCAGCTTGAAGACGGGGCCAAGGGTCGGCTTGGTCAGGGTATCTGACACATAAAAGACGTTGTGACCACGCCGGGTCAGTTCGTTACCGACCGTGGTGGCATAGACCTCAGCTCCCGTTACCTCGAGCTGGGAGAGTGCCATCAATATATTCATCGCGCGGTTACCCGGTAGAGAAGAGAGGAACGACAAGCAGCCACAGAGACCAGAAACCGGAAGCAGGCGAGTGCCCACTTCCGGTTTTGCGCTCAAACTGCCGCGTTGTGCTCACCTGTTAGCGGTTGAGCCAGGCCATGTAATCCGCTACCCCTTCGGCAACGGTTTTGAACTCGGCGTCATAACCCACGCTACGCAGCTTGGTCATGTCAGCCTGGGTGAAGCTCTGGTAGCGGCCCTTGAGGTGATCCGGGAAGGGAATGTACTCAATGGCTCCCTTCTGATGATGCTTGATCACTGCTTCGGCCACGTTCTGGAACGGCTCGGCACGGCCGGTACCGCAGTTGAAGATGCCGGAGTGCTGCGGGTTCTGCCAGAACCAGAGGTTTACCTTGCAGACGTCGTCGATATAGATGAAGTCACGCATCTGACCACCGTTCGGGAAGCCATCGCAACCTTCGAACAGCTTGGGATTCTCGCCCTTCTTCACCTGGGTATTGAGGTGGAAGGCAACGGAAGCCATGGAGCCTTTGTGCTGCTCGCGCGGGCCGTAGACGTTGAAGTACTTCAAACCGACAACCTGAGAGTTGATCTCCGGCATCCAGCGGCGCACGTACTGGTCAAACAGCTGCTTGGAGTAGCCGTAGACGTTGAGCGGCTGTTCGAACTTGGGATCTTCGATGAAGTTGTCGTTGCGGCCACCGTAGGTCGCGGCAGAAGAGGCGTAAATAAACGGGATTTCACGCTCGATGCAGTAGTGGAACAGATCCTTGGAGTACTCGTAGTTGACCTCCATGATGAACTTGCCGTTCCATTCGGTGGTAGCAGAGCAGGCGCCTTCGTGGAAGATCACCTCGATACCGTTGTCCCACTCTTCAAACTCGTCGCCGGAGACGATGCGAGCCTGAAACTCGTCCTTGTCCATGTAGTCAGCGATGGTCAGATCGACCAGGTTGACGAACTTGGTGCCGTCGGTCAGGTCATCAATGACCACGATATCGGTCCGTCCTTGAGCGTTCAGCTGCTTGACCAGATTGCTGCCGATAAAGCCAGCACCGCCAGTTACTACGATCATGGAGTTTGCCTCTCGTACGTTGATGGCTACATGTGACTGCTTGTTAAAGCTGTGTATAGTGAGCCAATTTGAAATTGCCGAAAAGTTTATCACGGGCCGTCCGGGGATTCGACCTTGTTCAAAACTGCCCCGAGCGGAACCTGTTGGAGGAATGAGTGATGAAAACCAGAGACAGGATCATTCACAGCGCGACCGAGCTGTTCAACGATCAGGGTGAACGCAACATCACCACCAACCACATTGCGGCGCACATGGGTATCAGCCCGGGCAACCTCTACTACCACTTCCGCAATAAAGAAGACATCATCCACTCCATCTTCGACCAGTATGCCCGTCACCTGAGCGAGAGCTTCGTGCCGACCCGCAACCGTGAGATCACCCTGCAGGATCTGATGGGCTATCTCGATGCCATCTTCTATCTGATGTGGCAGTTCCGCTTCTTCTACGCCAACCTGCCGGACATCCTGAGCCGTGACGAACCGCTGCAACAGAAGTACCTCAAGGCCCAGGAGCAGATGCGTTCTTCCGTGGTCGCGCTGCTCAGAAGCCTGCGCGAAGGGGGCATTATCGATGTCAGCGATGAAGACCTGCCGGATCTGGGACAGACCATCAAGATGGTGGTGACCTGCTGGATCCCCTTCCAGATCGCCCAGGCCCCCAACACTCGCATCACCAAACCGCTGCTCTATCAGGGCGTATTAAAGGTGCTATTCCTGCTGCGCCCCTATGTGCAACCCCAGGTGGCCGGACAGATCCAGCAACTGGAACAGCACTACCGTCAGCTGGCCCAACCAGCTGGGTGAGATCTGTTTCACATTTGTTGAATATCAGCACAATCATTTGAATTTACCGCAACAGATTGCAGTAAAATGTCGCCCTCTGTTGATACGCAGCTGAAATAGCCACTAAGGATCGAGGATGTCTAACGGATTCTATCGTCACCTGACCGAGCAACTGAACCAGGTGCAAGCTGAAGGGTTGTACAAGCAGGAGCGCATCATCACCTCCGCCCAACAGGCCAGCATCGCCGTCGGCGGTGAGCAGGTACTGAACTTCTGTGCCAACAACTATCTGGGGCTGGCCAACCACCCGGATCTGATCGCTGCCGCCCATCAGGGACTCGACAGCCACGGCTTCGGCATGGCCTCGGTACGCTTCATCTGCGGCACCCAGGATCAGCACAAAGCGCTGGAGCAGAAGATGTCTGCCTTCCTCGGCACCGAAGATACCATCCTCTACTCCTCCTGTTTCGATGCCAATGGTGGTCTGTTCGAGACCCTGTTCGGCGCCGAAGATGCCATCATCTCCGATGTCCTCAACCACGCCTCCATCATTGACGGCGTGCGGCTGTGCAAGGCCAAGCGTTATCGCTACGCCAACAACGACATGGCCGAGTTGGAAGCCCAGCTCAAGCAGGCTGATGCCGACGGCGCCCGCTTCAAGCTGATCGCCACCGACGGTGTCTTCTCCATGGATGGGGTCATCGCCGACCTCAAATCCATCTGCGATCTGGCAGACAAATACGATGCGCTGGTGATGGTGGATGACTCCCACGCCGTCGGCTTTATCGGCGAAAACGGTCGCGGCACCCACGAATATTGCGGCGTGATGGATCGGGTCGACATCATCACCGGCACCCTGGGCAAGGCGCTCGGCGGCGCATCCGGCGGCTATACCTCAGGCAAGAAAGAGGTGATCGACTGGCTGCGTCAGCGCTCCCGCCCGTACCTCTTCTCCAACTCGCTGGCCCCCTCCATCGTTGCCGCCACCATCAAGGTGATCGACATGCTGGCCGAGGGTCACGACCTGCGCGCCCGCCTGAAAGAGAACAGCCGTTACTTCCGCGAGCGGATGAGCGCCGCTGGCTTCACTCTGGCTGGCGCCGACCACGCCATCATTCCGGTGATGCTGGGGGATGCCAAGCTAGCCTCCGAAATGGCGAGCCGCATGCTGGCTGCCGGCATCTATGTGGTGGGTTTCTCCTTCCCGGTCGTGCCCAAGGGTCAGGCGCGCATTCGCACCCAGATGTCTGCCGCCCACACCCGCGAGCAGCTGGACAAGGCGATCGACGCCTTTATCCGCATCGGCCGTGAACTCGGCGTTATCTGATTTGAATCAAGGGGCTCAGCCCCTTTTTTCTGCATTCATATTGAAGGAACAGCCATGAAAGCACTCTCCAAACTGCACAAAGAGGTCGGCATCTGGATGACGGATGTGCCGGCCCCCGAGCTCGGCCACAACGACCTGCTGATCAAGATCCGCAAAACCGCCATCTGCGGCACCGATATCCACATCTACAACTGGGACGAGTGGTCCCAGAAGACCATTCCGGTACCCATGGTGGTCGGCCACGAATATGTCGGGGAAGTGGTCGCCATCGGTCAGGAGGTGCGCGGCTTCGCCATCGGCGATCGGGTCTCCGGCGAAGGGCACATCACCTGCGGTCACTGCCGCAACTGTCGCGCCGGCCGCACTCACCTCTGCCGCAACACCATTGGCGTTGGCGTCAACCGTCCGGGTGCTTTTGCCGAGTATCTGGTGATCCCCGCATTCAACGCCTTCAAGCTGCCGGACAATATCCCGGACGAGCTGGCCGCCATCTTCGACCCATTCGGCAATGCGGTGCACACCGCCCTCTCCTTCGATCTGGTGGGTGAAGATGTGCTCATCACCGGGGCAGGCCCCATTGGCATCATGGCAGCCGCCGTCTGCCGTCATGTGGGTGCGCGCCACGTGGTGATCACCGACGTCAACGAATACCGGCTGGAGCTGGCCCGCAAGATGGGCGCCACCCGCGCGGTCAACGTGGCCAAGGATAAGCTGGCCGACGTAATGAGCGAGCTGGGCATGACCGAAGGGTTTGACGTGGGGCTGGAGATGTCCGGCGTCCCGAGCGCCTTCCAGGAGATGCTCGACAAGATGAACCACGGCGGCAAGATCGCCATGCTCGGCATTCCCCCCTCCACCATGGCCATCGACTGGAACAAGGTGATCTTCAAGGGGCTGTTTATCAAAGGGATCTATGGCCGCGAGATGTTCGAGACCTGGTACAAAATGGCCAGCCTGATCCAGTCCGGGCTGGATCTCTCCCCCATCATCACCCACAGATTCCACATCGACGAATTCCAGCAGGGGTTCGATGCGATGCGCTCCGGCCACTCCGGCAAGGTGATCCTGAGCTGGGACAAATAACCCATTTCACCCCTTGGGTACCCGAAACCTGGCGAATGCCGGGTTTCTTTTTATCTCCACCACCCGAATTGCCGTGATATTGGCCAAAACTTTGTACGCAGAGTGTTTAACACTTCACACACAAGCGTTTAAATGGCTGTAACTATTCGGTTATAATCCCGTCGTTTACATGGATAATAAAAGACTGCTGGGAGTATATGAGCGTGTTGAAAAAACTGAGCTATTTGCTGGCTGTCGGGATGACGGCCGCCAGCTTGTCTGGGGCAGTGCTTGCTGCCGATGAGATGTCACCGGAGGCCATTGCCGAGCGGATCAAACCAATCGGTCAGGTCTATACCGCCAAGGATCTGGAAGGTATTGCCGGCGCGAGTGCTGCACCGACGGCGGCCGCCTCTTCCGGTCCCCGCGATGGCGAAACGGTATACAAGGGCGCCTGCTTTGCCTGTCACGACACCGGCGCCGCTGGAGCCCCCAAACGGGGTGACAAGGCAGCCTGGGATCCTCGCATCGCCCAGGGCATTGATACTCTCAAGAAACATGCCATTGAAGGCTTTACCGGCAAGTCCGGCATGATGCCTCCGCGCGGCACCTGTGCGAACTGTAGTGATGAAGAGATTGAAAACGCCATCCACTACATGATCGACAAGCTGTAAGTATTTGAAAGGGCCGCAATTGCGGCCCTTTCAATCTATCGGCTTCCGACTACTCTTGTAAGGTAGACATATCGGGAGTTGCACATGTCGGCCCAATCCATCGAACCCCACTACTCAACTCCTCTGTTGGCGTTGGTCTCTGCCATTATGGACTTCCCGGCGCCACAAACCGCCACGCCTGACGATTACGATTCCCTGATCCAGCAGATTGACCAACTCTGCCCGCTGCAACATTTCGGCATGCTGGGCCTCTCCGATACCGGTCTGAACTGGCTTTACGCCTACAAGGTCAGCGACATCTTCAAGCAACAGCTGGGCCGTGAGCAGTCCCGCATCACCGATCAGCTCACCCAGCTGGATGAAGCAGAAGGGTGGTGCGTCTTCCCCATTGAGCATGGCCAGATACAGTGGTTGCTGGCGCGCGGCACCCCTGCCGACCTGCCGACCCTGCGCCTGCTGCTTGAGTGTCTGGCTAAACGGCTGACCGAAACCCAGGCGGGATCCCATCTCACCGAGCTGCCTTCGCCGCTGATCCGCAAAGACCCGAACTGGAAAAAGAAAATCGAGAGCATCAGCCGCATCATGCGGCTCGCCAATACCCTGCCGGCTCAGGCGCTCTTCTCCCAACTGGAAGCGGTACTGCGCCAGATGCTCACCATCGAGGACATGCTGCTGGTCAGGTTAACCAGTCAGAAGCTGGAAAAGATCTACCCTGCCCATCCCCATCAAGGGGACGAGTTCATCAGCGGCTTGTGCCACAGCACCAGCAATATCGAGGTGAGCAGGGAGTCACGCTACTGGCACAGCATGCCGCTGCGGCTGCAACAACAGTACTTCGCCCACTTCATCATCAGCACGGCTCAACCGCTGGAGACCGACGACAAGCTGTTTCTCGACTTCCTGCGTGGCCAGCTCACCCTGCTGCTGGAGCTGAGACGGATCCGCCAGCAGCTCAACGACATCAATACCGAAGACTCCATCAACCAACGGCTGCAACAGCTGCGTCAGACCAACCTCAGGCTGCAAAAGCAGCTCAAGCAGCATCAGGAGCTGGAACGGCGGCTGCAATTCGATGCGCTTCACGACCCGCTGACCCAGCTGCCCAACCGCGCGCTGTTGATGAACCACCTCAACCACGCCATGACCCACTACAACCGCTACAAGTCACCAGGATTCGCGGTGATTTTTATCGATGTGGATCATTTCAAGCAGATAAATGACACCCTGGGCCACAGCGCTGGCGATCAGCTGCTCAAAGAGGTAAGCCGCCGCCTGCAGACCTGCATCCGGCAAAACGATATGGTGGCCAGATTGGGGGGCGACGAGTTCGTCATCTATCTCGATAGCAGCAAACATGAAGATGACATCAGCCCGGTGCTCAACCGCATTATCAGCCGCCTCTCCTATCCGTTCCGGCTGCTTGGCAATGAGCTGAGTATTACCGTCAGCCTAGGGGTATCGAGTGTGTCCGAACAGACATCGGATATCAGCCAGTTACTCCACCAGGCCGATCTGGCCATGTACCAGGCCAAACGCAATGGCCGCAGCCGCATCGTCAGCTACTCGGATGATTGCATCAACCAGAACTGGAATTCGCCGGAAGAGATGCTGGCTCGGGCCCTGCGGGAAGGGCGTATCGTCCCCTACTACCAACCGGTGATCCGGCTACAGGATAGCCGCCTGACCGGTCTGGAGGTGATGGCGCGCTGGCTGACCGAAGAGGGAATTCTGAAGGATGCATTCGACTTTATTCCGCTGGCGGAGCAATGTGGCCTGATTCTGGAGCTGGATTATCAGATCCTGCGCCACACCTGCCAGCAACTGAAGAACTGGCTGCCGATCTCGGGCCAGAGCAAGTTCAAGGTCGCCATCAACCTCTCCGGCAAACATCTGGTCAACCATGATCACATCATGCGGTTGGTGGACATTATCGATGAGGAGGGGATAGCACCAGGCTATCTGATCTTTGAATTCAACGAGCGGGAGCTGTCGCGGCAGGATTCCGATGCGCTGGCCTCCCTGCATGAACTGCGTGCCAAGGGCATTCAGATCAGCCTGGACGATTTTGGTACCGGCTTCTCCTCCCTCAACGCCCTGTTCCATTTCCCGGTAGATTACATCAAGGTGGATGACAGCTTTACCCAGCGGATGCTGCAGTCCCCCAAAGATCTGGCGCTGATCCGCGCTATGCGGGATATCTGTCAGGATCTCGATTACACCCTTGTGGTTGAAGGCATTGAGAACCAGCAGCAGTTACAGAAGCTGATAGATATCGGCTGCCGGATGGGGCAAGGACGCTATATATCTCCCCCCATGCCGGGAGCAGACATCATTCCACTGCTATCCCCCGGCAACGCAACCTCCTAATCTTTCTTGAACATGGCGCGCAGATTGGCCACCGCCATCTGCCCCTTCTGCTGGCGCTCCTCGGCAGTCACCTTCTTCTGGTTTTCCCATTCAAGATCATCCTGCGGCAGCTCCAGCAGGAAGCGGCTAGGCTCCGGACGTACCGACTCGCCAAACTGACGCCGCTCCTTGCAGAGGGTGAAGGTCAGTTCGGTCTGAGCCCGGGTGATCCCCACGTAGGCGAGACGCCGCTCCTCCTCCACATTGTCCTCGTCGATGCTGGTCTGGTGGGGCAGCAAGCCCTCCTCCATCCCCACCATATAGACATAGGGGAACTCCAACCCCTTGGAGGCATGCAGGGTCATCAACTGCACCTGATCGGCGTCGTCCTCTCCCTCGTTGCGCTCCATCATGTCACGCAGGGTGAGGCGAGTGACCACCTGAGCCAACGTCATCGACTCCTCCAGCTCATCCCCTTCCAGCATCTCGGTGATCCAGCGATAGAGGGTGGAGACGTTCTGCATCCGCATTTCGGCCGCTTTCGGGCTGGGGGAGGTCTCGTAGAGCCACTCTTCGTAGTGGATCTCCTTGATCATGTCCCGCACCGCCTCCACCGGATTGCCACGCAGCGCCTGATCGCCAAGGCGTACCAGCCAGTTGGTGAAGGCCTGTAATGCAGTGAGGCCACGGCCTGAGAGGTGCTGCTCCAGCCCCAGCTCGAAGCTGGCGGCAAACAGACTCTTGCCGCGCTGATTGGCATACTGACCCAGTTTTTCGAGGGTAGTGGGGCCAATCTCGCGGCGCGGCAGGTTGACCACCCGCAGGAAGGCGGTGTCCTCATCCGGGTTCACCAGCAGCTTGAGGTAGGCCATGATGTCCTTGATCTCGGTGCGGGAGAAAAACGAGGTGCCGCCGGAGATACGGTAAGGAATCCGGTTGGTCATCAGCGCCTTCTCGAAGATGCGCGACTGATGGTTGCCCCGATAGAGGATGGCGTAATCCTTGAACCGGGTGCGGTTCATAAACTTGTGTCCCATCATCTCGGCGGCGATCCGCTCCGCTTCGTGCTCCTCGTTCTTGGCGAACAGCACCTTGAGCTTCACCCCTTCATCCAACTCGGAGAAGAGCGCCTTGTCATAGACGTGGGGGTTGTTGGCGATCAGGATGTTGGCGCACTTGAGGATCCGCCGCTTGGAGCGGTAGTTCTGCTCCAGCTTGATCAGCTTGAGGCTGGGGAAATCTTCACTCAGCAGCACCAGATTCTGCGGCTTGGCACCTCGCCAGGAGTAGATGGACTGGTCATCATCCCCCACCACGGTGAAGCGGGCACGCTCGCCGACGATCTGCTTCACCAGCTCGTATTGGCTGGTGTTGGTGTCCTGATACTCATCGACCAGCAGATAGCGGATCTTGTTCTGCCAGCGCTCGCGTACCTCCTGATTGCTCTTGAGCAAAAGAGTGGGCATCACGATGAGGTCGTCAAAATCCAGCGCGTTATAGGCCACCATCTGGCGGTGATAACGCTCGTAGAGCTGGGCCATCAGCACCTCTTCCGGCCCGCGGGCGATACGCATGGCGCGGGCAGGCAGAATAAGGTCGTTCTTCCAGTTGGAGATTTGGGTAATGAGGGCCGAGAGCTTGTCCTTGTCGTTGTCGAGCTCGTCTTCAGTCAGCTCTTTCAGCAGTGCCAGCTGGTCGGTGTCATCGAACAGGGAGAAGTTAGCCTTCAGATTCAGACTCTTGTGCTCACGGCGAATGATATCGAGGCCCAGGGTATGGAAGGTGGAGACCATCAGCCCCCGCGCCTCCTTGCGACCCAAAGTCTGGCCGACCCGCTCCTTCATCTCCCGCGCCGCCTTGTTGGTAAAGGTGACGGCGGCGATATTGCGCGCACTATAGCCGCACTGCTGCACCAGATAGGCAATCTTGTTGGTGATGACGCGGGTCTTGCCCGATCCGGCACCCGCCAGCACCAGGCAAGGGCCGGAAACATACTTGACCGCTTCGTTCTGATTGGGGTTGAGCTTCATGGGCCGGATCTCTTGGCTTATGATGAGGGGCGGCATTGTACCAGAAATCACCCGATGAGCCGTACCTGCTGCACGGCAGGCAACCGCCCATCTGGCTTATCGCGCCTTGTGTTCGGGCGCTATTTTCAGGATCATGGCCGACCTTTCGAGATGATGACTTTTTCCAGATGATGAGGGGAACATGAATCAGCAACAGCACGACCAACTGCGCAGCCAGTTTCCGGCCTTGGCGCAGGAGGTAAACGGCCACCCTCTGGTCTATCTGGACAACGCCGCCACCACCCAGAAGCCGCAAGCGGTACTGGATGCCATCGCTCACTACTATCGGGCCGACAACGCCAATGTGCACCGTGCCGCCCATGCTCTGAGTGGCCGCGCTACCCGCGCCTTTGAGGCTGCCCGCGAGACGGTCGCCCGCTTTATCAATGCGCCCCACAGCCACGAAGTGATCTGGACCCGTGGCACCACGGAGGCGATCAATCTGGTAGCCCAGAGCTGGGGGATGAGCGAGCTCAAGGCGGGGGACGAAATTATCCTCAGTACGCTGGAGCACCACGCCAATATCGTCCCATGGCAACTGGTCGCCCAGCGTACCGGCGCTGTGATCCGGGTCATCCCGCTCAATGAGCGGGGCGATCTCAATCTGGCTACCTATCACGCCATGCTGGGGCCGCGCACCCGGCTGGTGAGCGTGGCCCACGTATCCAATGCCCTTGGCACCGTCAATCCAGTCAAAGAGGTGGTGGCAGCGGCCAAGGCAGTCGGCGCTCTGACCCTGATCGATGGCGCCCAGGCTGTGGCTCATCTCGAGGTGGATGTGCAAGCCATCGGCTGCGACTTCTACGCCTTCTCCGGCCACAAGCTCTATGGCCCGACCGGCATCGGTGTGTTGTGGGGCCGCACCGAGCTATTGGAGCGGATGCCGCCCTGGCAAGCAGGTGGTGAAATGATCGACCGGGTCAGTTTCAGCGGCACCACCTTCAATAGCCTGCCCTTCAAATTCGAGGCGGGCACCCCCCATATCGCTGGCGCTATCGGCCTCGCCGCCGCCATCGACTTTGTGATGGGGCAAGATCGGCAATGGCTCGCCAGCCATGAGCAGACACTGACCGACTATCTGGTCGCTGGCCTGCAACAGGTGACGGGGCTGCGTCTGGTCGGCGAACCCGGCCAACGCGCCGGTGCGGTCTCTTTCTTGCTCAACGACATCCACCCGCAAGATGCTGCTACCCTGCTCGATATGCAGGGGATCGCCCTGCGAGTCGGCCATCACTGCGCCATGCCATTGATGGAATCGCTCGGGATCGGCGGCACCATGCGCGCCTCGCTGGCTTGCTACAACAATCGGGACGATGTCGACGCCCTGCTGGCCGCCCTGCACAAACTCAGTGACTTCTTCTAAGGCAGACAACCGAATGAGTGACCTCGCAAGCTATACCCAGATTGGCCTTGAGCCCAACGCCGACACCATCCGCCAGCAGTTTGCCGCCGCCCACGGCTGGGAGAACCAGTACCGGCTCATCATCCAGCTCGGCAAACAGCTGCCAGCGCTACCCGGCGAATGGCAACAGGAGGAGTTCCGCCTCAAGGGATGTGAAAGCCAGGCGTGGCTGAAGGGAGAACAAAGCGAGGATGGCTGCTGGCACTTTGCCTGTGATTCCGATGCTCGCATCGTGCGTGGCCTCATCGTCATCGTGCTGGCGGCACTCAACCACCAATCGTCTGCGGCGATCCAGGCATTTGATATGGAAGGGTATTTCACCGAACTGGGACTTGAGAAACACTTGAGCCCGTCACGAGGTAACGGGCTCAGAGCGATCGTACTGGCGATCCGGGAACAAGCGGTCTAACCCGCGCGGTTCAGTGATCGATTAGGCTTCACCAATCGACCCGGCTTCTTCATTCTCGCTCTCTTTCTCGGCGCGGGCCCCCCGCTCGGCAATCTTCTTCAATACCCGGGACGCGGCAACCAGCCCAAAGGTTGCCGTCACCGGTGTCACGGCGCCAAAGCCGGAGGCGCAATCCATCTTCATGGTGCCATCGCTGGCTGCCTTGGCCTGACAGGTGCCACCATTGCCATCCGGATAACTCAGCTGCTCGGTTGAGAAGACACACTCCACCCCGAATTTGCGCGCCGGATTCTTGCTGAAGTTGTGCAACCGGCGCAGGTCGGAGCGCACCTTGGCGGCCAACGGATCCTGAATGGTCTTGGCCAGATCGGCTACGGTGATTTGGGTCGGGTCCATCTGCCCGCCAGCACCACCCGCGACAATCACCGGGATCTTGTTGCGCTTGCAGAAGGCAATCAGCGCCACCTTGGCCTTGACCGAATCGATGGCATCCACCACATAGTCAAACTCTCGCTTGACATGCTCGGCCAGGTTATCGGCGGTGACGAAATCGTCCACCTCGATCACGTCGCAATCCGGATTGATGGCGCGAATGCGCTCGGCCATCACCTCGGTCTTGAGGCGACCAACCGTCCCCTGCATAGCGTGGATCTGGCGATTGGTGTTGGTGATGCATATATCATCCATGTCGATCAGGGTGATCTGGTTGATACCGGCGCGGGCCAGCGCCTCGGCCGCCCAGGAGCCCACGCCGCCGATCCCCACCACACAGACCTTGGCCTGGCTAAAGGAATGCAGTGCGCTCTGACCATAAAGACGGGCAATGCCCCCGAATCGCTGTAGATATTCTGCTTTCATACCACCACCTTGCTTGAGGGCGGCCATTATAACGACAACCAACACCAGCGGCGATGGCAGAAGCGGAGAAAATCGAGGAGGAAAAATGGAGAAACGGCAGGGAAGAGGGAATAAAAGGTCAATATTAAGGCGATTTACTGAATTGCAGGCAATAAAAAACCCCGCTCGATGAGCGGGGTTCTTAAATTGGGTGCCTGGCAGTGTCCTACTCTCGCATGGCGAATGCCACACT